>NZ_JBSRVI010000019.1:0-81564 GCF_055134445.1 Arcticibacterium sp. | reverse complement strand
TGCATCACATATCCACAAACCCTGTCTTTAAAAAACTGACCTATTACCGCCGTAGAAGCGTGAGCTCTATGAGCAGTACCAAATGCATCGTTTACCCATACATCACCAAGTTTAGATAGCTTTTCTGCAAAAGCTACATCACCTTTGGTTTCTTCCGGATAAAAACGAAGATTTTCAAGCAATAAAACTTCGCCTGCTTTAAGGTTACCAGCCAATTCAACCGCTTGCTCTCCTATACAGTCATCTGCAAACTTCACAGAAACTCCTAAGATTAAAGAAAGAGCTTGTACTAAGTGTTTTAAAGAATATTTTTCTGAAGGACCATCTTTTGGTCTTCCTAAGTGAGACATTAATATACATGAACCACCGTCTTCCAAAATCTTTTTAATGGTAGGAATAGTGGCCTTGATTCTAGTGTTATCGGTAATCTCAAACTGATCGTTTAGAGGCACATTAAAGTCTACACGTATTAAGGCTTTTTTACCTTTAAAATCATAAGAGTCTAGTGTTATCATATTGGATAAGATCTGTTTTGTTATACTCAAATTCGGGATAGCAAATATAATTCTATGCTTGAATCTTGAACAAGATTGCTATGGCTAATTGCCCTTCTGCCCCAAATTCTATTTGTATTGTGCAAATAAATGTATAGAAATTTCTAATTTGCCTATATCACTCTTCTACTATATACTTAATAATCATATTAATATCTACGAATAGCGTTGTTTAGAAGCAAAAAAGTCTTACTTTTGCACCTCATTTTTGAAAATAATTAATAACAAACAAATTATCATGTTTCAAAACCAGTACGAAACAGTGTTCATTTTAACTCCCGTTTTATCTGAGATTCAGATGAAGGACGCTGTGGATAAATTTAAGAAAGTGCTGACTGATAATGGAGCTGAGTTAGTAAACGAGGAACATTGGGGCCTTAGAAAACTAGCATATCCCATTCAGCATAAATCAACGGGCTACTACCAGTTGTTTGAATTCAAAGCAAGCACTGACATAGTTGCAATCATTGAATTGGCATATAAGCGTGACGAACGCATTTTGCGTTTCCTAACTACCAAGTTAGACAAGCATGCCATTGACTACGCCGATAGACGTAAGAATGGTAAAATTGGAAAGAAGAATCAAGATGCACCTAAAGAAACTCAAAAAGCTTAATCATTATGTCATTAGTAAACGAAAGAGTAGAACGTAAAGATAGAGTACAGAAGAAATACTGTCGCTTTCAAAAAGCCGGTATCAAGTATGTAGACTATAAAGACCCAAATTTCCTTTTGAAATTTGTAAACGAGCAAGGTAAAATACTTCCTAGAAGATTAACTGGTAACAGTTTGAAATTCCAGAGAAAAGTATCCGTAGCTATCAAAAGAGCAAGACATTTGGCTTTGATGCCTTATGTAGCTGATGGCTTAAAATAAGATTAGTCAAGAGAAAGTCTGTTTAGATTTTTCGCTTTTAAAATTTTTAATCAAGTATTACAATGGAAATTATATTAAAAACGGATATTGCGGGTCTTGGCTACAAGAATGATGTTCTTGAAGTGAAGCCAGGTTATGGTCGCAACTATCTTATTCCTCAAGGATTTGCTGTTTTGGCGACTTCGTCAAACAAAAAAATTCTTGCTGAGAATTTAAAACAAGCTGCTCACAAAGCAGAAAAAATATTAACTGCTGCTCAAGATATTGCAGATGGCATTGGCGAAATGGTTATTACCATTGTTATGAAAGCTGGTGAGTCTGGTAAAATATTTGGTAGAGTTACTAATACCCAAGTTTCTGATTTCTTAGCTACTAAAGGCTTCGAGGTGGATCGTAAGAAAATCACCATGGAAGACGTTAAAACTGTAGGAGATTACACGGCTAACATTGACCTTCACAAAGAGGTTAAGCATGATGTAAAAGTTTCTGTAGTGGCAGAAGCTAAAGTAGCAGAAGCTTAAGAAGTACTAGAAAAGCTTTTAATAGGAAAGACGAATCGAAAGGTTCGTCTTTTTTTTATGCCCTGCTTTACATTTTTTCTCCTTTTATAAGTAAAGTAGATTTTATTGACTCTTCTTTCAGATGAATAAACTTCAACCTACTGTCGTCATCCATGTAATTGCCTAAATCTTCCTGAGATTCAAACGAGACAAAATGAATTTCATAAGGCCGTTCTTCTTCACCAGAAATGAAAGACTCCTTGCTAGGTCTTATTCTATACATCATTTGTCCATTATACTTTTCCATCAAAGGAATTACATGGCTTTCAAATTCGAGAAAGACGCTTTCCTTTCCCTCTTTTATGAAAATGAACTGAGTAATATATATCATGCTTAACCGAAACTTAGATTAGGATAAAAGTAAATAAAAAAGTCGGATACATTTAAGCATCCGACTTCCGATATCAATCTTCTGACAATTGACAAATATTTATGACTAAGCTTCCGCTTACTTCAAACTAACAATCCACTTTGCTATGATTTCAGCTTCATTTTTAGGAACCTGCGTCATTGGAGCCATTGGTGGGTAACCAGGCCAGTTTTTAGGGTTTGGCTTGTAAATAAGAGCTACAATTTCGTCCGCTTTATACTTCTTTGTCGCCATAACCTCTTTATAAGCAGGCCCTACTAATCTCTTATCTGCATTATGACAAGCTAAACAAGTATTTTTTTGAAGCAATTTCTGCACGTTAGGAGGAATACGCGTTTGACCGTGAGACAAAGTAGCGATACTTCCGATTAACAATAAGGTGATTAATACTTTTTTCATTATGAGAGACTTTTTAATATTTTATGATGCAAATATGGTTGATAAATCTTTATTCAAAAAACTTGATTCAAAGATACCAACGCTTTTCATATATTAGACGCCGAAACAGGCATTTGAGTTGTTAAGAGTCTGTTAAGGAATTAAAATTCTTTAACAAAGTTTAGCAAACTTATGCTCATCCCACAGCTGACCTTTCTTTAAAATAGCTTTTCTAAAAACGCCTTCTCTCTCAAAACCATTTTTCTCCAAGACTTTCATGGAAGCCAAGTTGTATTCAAATACGCTTGAGAAGATTCTATTTACTCCTAAATGATCATAAGCATAAGCAGTAATTAACTTAACCGCTTCCGAAGCTATTCCTTTTCCCCAAAAAGGTTCACCTATCCAATATCCCATCTCGGCAGATTTTCTATAAACGTCCGATTGAACATTGGCAGAGATTACACCACAAAATGCACCATCGTAAATAATGGCAAAGTTTTCATTGACGGGCATTCCCAAACTATGATTAATAAACAACTCCGCGTCTTTCTCTGTGTAGGGAAATGGGAAATAATCTCTCACGCCTTCCCATATGTTCTGATTATTGGCTATGTTAGCTAAATCAGAAACATCAGATAGCTCTAGCGGCCTTATTTCAACTTTCACCTTCTACTACATTTTATTAGTCCTCAAAAACTCTATTCTCTTGCTCAGCAACTCTAATAAAGGTGGTTCTCTTTGTCAATTCCTTTAATCTGGCAGCTCCCACATAGGTGCAGGTGCTCCTTATTCCTCCCATAATATCCTGAAGCGTGTCTTTCACCTTTCCCTTAAACAGTACTTTCACGTCCTTGCCTTCACTGGCTCGGTATTCTGCTACGCCGCCTACATGCTTATTCATGGCCAAAGCGGAACTCATTCCATAAAATCGTTTGTACTTTTTCCCGTTCTCTTCTATCAGTTCTCCCCCACTTTCTTCATGCCCTGAAAGCATTCCTCCAAGCATCACGAAATCTGCACCCGCTCCAAAGGCTTTTGAAACGTCTCCTGGCGTAGTACAGCCACCGTCGCTGATTATCTGACCTCCAAGTCCGTGAGCGGCGTCTGCACACTCTATAATGGCCGACAACTGAGGATAACCCACACCTGTTTTAACGCGTGTGGTACATACGGAACCAGGACCAATGCCCACTTTAATGATATCTGCTCCTGCTAAAAGGAGTTCTTCCACCATTTCTCCAGTGACCACATTACCAGCTATAATGACCTTATCAGGATAACTCTTTCTGGTTTGTTTCACAAAACTCACAAAATGTTCCGAATAACCATTGGCCACGTCTATGCAGATAAACTGTAGCTTCGGATTCGCTTTTATAACTTCCGCTACCTTCCCAAAATCTGTCTTATCCGTACCTGTGCTAATGGCTATGAAATCGTAAATCTCGTCTGATTGGCTTTTAAGAAAGTTATTCCATTCCTCCACATCATAATGCTTATGAATGGCGGTAAAAAGCTTCTGTTCGCTTAATACTTTTGCCATTTCAAAAGTACCAACGGTATCCATATTGGCGGCCATAATGGGTACGCCTTTCCATGGAATCTGGCTATGCAAAAAAACAAAATCACGCTCTAAACTCACCTGAGACCTACTTTTTAGCGTAGAACGTTTAGGTCTGATCATCACATCTTTGAAACCCAATTTGATTTCATTTTCAATACGCATATTTGTTATTTTTTTAAACCCTGAAATGACATAAAAAAAGCTCACTTCTAATTGAAACGCCATTTATATACATCGGCGGTTTAACTATTTATTCCCTTTATTCATTAACTGAGTTTTTATCACCATTTGAATTTCCCACATCTCTTTCATGGTCACCGCTTTCCTGCTTAATTTTTCTAAGTCAACATATTTGGTCCAAAGGTATGGCGAAAAACTCATTGCTTTATCGGCTCCCATCGCCATAACTTCCTCTTCCCAATTCTTCCAGCGAAGCCCATTATAAAACTGGGCAATATCACCCGTAAAAGCCCAATAAATAAAATCTGAGTATTCAATTCCGAGCGACTCCCAAGCTATATTATCTGGAGAGAAATAAAATACCTTTCCTATACCTTCATCGCCAAACTGACCAACATTCAAAGCATAAAACCCACCTACGGCATCATCTGCTATTAAAAAATAAGGCATTCCTTCACCATATTCATCAAACGATTTTCCTTTATTCCATTCGGGTAAACTTCTTTTAAGTTTTTCAGAACCTGAACCTAAAATTCTAATCCAGCCATTGTCCACCAATATTCCACCTGATTCGTAGACTACCGCAGCCATTAGCGAACTTGTGGTCATTTGTAATCGGTATAGAGCTGTATCTGCTTTGGTAGAGTCTCTTTCCAGAATTTCTACGTTATTTTTTGCTTTGCCAATCCACTCTTCCACTAATCGCCAACTAGACTCTTCTTGACTAGTCAGCTCTTCGAGCGATTTCATTTGGCTAAATGCAGTTTGACTTACTACAAAGAGAGCCAGGAACTTGAAGTATTTCATGTTTTTTATTTTATTGGCGTTAAAGTATACTATAAACTTATAAAATCACTTCATAAAAAACATACGAAGCTGTCTCGTATTTATCTGTTTCTCTACAAAATAGTTGAATGAGTAGAGTTTGGGGTTTTAGAAATTTGAGCTGTAGGAATTTCAGACTCTTTTTTCCTTAAAATCTTCAATAATCCTTCTTTTCACCTCCTGTGTATTGTTGAATTTTAGCTTTTCTGAACCACAAACTCCACAACTCCAAACCTGATATTTAAAGGGCCTTTTGAATTGGTATTTATTTTTCAATACTGGAATATTTAAACTCCCACATTCTTTACAATAACTTTTATCCCGTTTCTCTATAGGTATTTTCAAGTTTTCCATTTCGACAAAAAGCTTCATTTCCTTCAAAATAAACTCTTCTGAATTTTCCATAGTTAATTCGGAGTTCCACCTTGTTGAGTAATCATAAATCAAACTATCCAAGTCCTCGTCAATTACATAAAATACCATGTATCTTTCGTCATATCCACTGGCCGAAACAATTTCCAACATTTTACTCAAAGCATAAGTAATGTCAATCTCTTTTCTAATTGCTCTATTGGTAATAGTTAAAGCATATTTGTTTATTAACTTTCCCTCATCTTTTTCAACTTCCAATTCTAAATCCTCTGTACATTTCCAAAAATACTCTTCACGCTCTTCAGTCGAATCATAGTCTAATCCTGCCAAGATATATAGGTTTTCCGTTTCAAAGCCCAACTCCATAGCAGCCACAGCCCAATCAACAAGCTTTTTACTATCAAAATCTGTTATTGCCCTTTCAGCAAAGATTTCAAATGTAAGCTCTTCAAGAATATTTCGATTAGTTCTTTCCATATACTTAAAGATCTAAAATCACTCCTCAAAAAACACCCTAAGCACCCTCGCATTTATGCCTTTTTCTTCAAAATAATTTAGCCAGTATAACTGGCGATTTGAGAGATTATCGGTGGGTGATTTAACTTCTACAAACTCATAGCCGTTTTCGTCCCAAACAAACAAATCTGGAAAACCTCTGGAGTTTTCTACGATGTCTTGACAGATATGTACCAATATCTCTTTGATGGGCTCTAATCCGATGTATTGTGTGGCTATTCTGATGCTTTCCCACATTCCTTCCATCCATATCACAAAAGGATTGGCGATACCCTCATGGTCGGTAAATTTCCTTCCCATAAAAAGCAGCAGGCTTTCCATATCCTGAAAACTTTTTAAATGCTCATGAATATGTTCTTTTCGTTTGAGATAAAAATCGGGCAAATGTAAATCGGACGGGCGACGCTGAAAAGGATGGTGAAAAGCCACCAAACTTGGGTCAAAAATGATATCCCAAAAAACAAGGCCAAAAATACCTCGCCAAAGATGGTTTTCGGAGAATATGGCATATTTCCCTTCTGCCAAATAATGTTCTATGGTACCTAGCTCCACATTTCCTCTGTAAATGCTGTGAATGGTAATTCGTTCTGCTTCGTGAAGCTTTTCGGTGGTGAGTTTCTTCTTTCTGGTAGATTTGGTCAAAATCCTCCCAGAAAAATCCTTGGCAAAAAAGTGCTCGTCGGCATTTGTACTATTGGCTATCATGTCTTCACATAAAGCCAGAGCTTCCTCATTATGTTTGAGCTTTACCAAGCACCGCACACGTCTTTCTTTTGCCTGTGATAGTGTACACATTTTATAAACTTCTACCGCCAACTCTTCTGCTTTTTGACGTTCTAAATGCCTGCCTACCTTGAGTGTCAGTCGCTCTAATGCTGGTTTAGCTATTTCGGAGAGGTCTTTAATACTGTCTACCATGGTGTCAAACCAATCATAAAGAGCTTCGGGCGTTTCTTCCTTTTTGAGTTTTTCAAAAAGGTCTGCTTGGTCAGAAATCATCCATTTATCTTCCGCATCTTTTCGGGTTTCAAATCTGGCCACCAGTTTATCTTCATCATGAGAGAAATATTGAACAAAACCGAGGTCTCTGACCACAAACTCGGTCATGTCCATGTATCTATTCCCAAAGAAAAGAAACTTGAAGAAGGTAACTTCATACTCGAAGCCCATTTTAACCAAGGGATGCAAAACCGACAATTTTTCTACGACTTCTTCTGCCGGAATATGTTCTTTAACCCAGTCAGTTATTTCTATTTTGCTTTTCGAAGAATGACCCTTTTCCGTAACAAGTTTCAATACCTCTGCTTTGGTGCTAAGGTGCAATAAGTCTGAGAGGTAATCTATGTGTTTGACCGATAAATCTTCAATAAAACCTTTAGACAGAAGTTCTTCTAATGCCACAGGAATATCTTCCAGCTCGGCATAGTTTAGTTTGTTGGTTTTAAAGAAAAGGCCTTTTCTGTTGGTAAACCTTATATATAGGCACTGGGCATCTTCAGACAGGCCATAATACTTACGCAGAAAACGCCACTCCTTTTCTTCAAGGATATGCTTGTATTTGTCTTTGACGAAATCAAGTAGATAATTGAAATAGTCTAAGTAATACTTTGGGGGAAGTAATATATTTTCGTTTTCTGACACAGACGCAATTTATCCTTTTAGCATCTACAAACAAAGACCTAAAATACCGCCTGCCACTTTGATACAAATATTAGCAAGCGAGACGTTTCCTAGAATCTTCTTCTAGCACCTGAATATTCCATAGCCTCTCCTTTACCAAATCCATAACTAAGACCTAAAGCGATGAATCTACCTCTTTGTCTACTTCTATAAACGTAAAACGCTGGCTGAACTGTTTCCGATTTGCCAATTCTAGAGGCAAACACATCTCTAACACTTAAATTAACTACGCCTTTTCCTTTCAAGATCTTTTTTCTTATGCCAAAATCGGCATAGACTTGTTCGGAATCCTCGCCCTGTAAGGTTCTTACTTTTGAACGGTAGTTTCCGCTCACTTCAACATCAATATCTTTAGGCAAACCAATTTTAGCATTCAATCTTGTACTCCATTGGTTTGCACTGAAATCAAACAATACCGCTTCTAAAGAACCTTCTCTTTTAAACATGCTATAGTTGAAATCGCCATTAAATGTCAACCATTTCGCGGGAGAAAGCTTTCCGTTTATTTCTACACCGGTAGATTTATTAGTACCGATATTGGTTGGTTTGGTATAAGTTATGCCATCTTCAAAAGTCGAAATACGTTCCACCACATCATCGGTATGTCTATAATAAATGGCTCCGTTTAAAGATAGCTTATCTAATAAGTAGATGGCCGTCAACTCATACGAGTCTGTAAATTCTGGCAATAAATCGGGGTTACCCGTACGTACGTTAAAGTTGTTTCTGATGTTAAAGAATGGATTCAAATCCCATAAACGAGGTCTATATATTCTGCTGGAGTAACCCGCCTGAACAGAAAACTCTTTGGACACTTTATAAGTGGAATGTAAACTCGGGAAAAGATTATTGTATTTCTGAGTATTCGAAACATCTGTGGTCGCCAAATAGGTATTCAAGTCTGTATTTTCCATTCTTAAACCTAGTTTCATGCCCCACTTCTCCCCTTCATATGAACCAGTTGAGTAAACCGCAAACACCTTTTGATTGTATTCAAAAAGATTGGTTAATGCCGCATTTTCTACATAAGCACCATCTATCTGGTCGCTAACAGAATAATCGTTACTCACATCATTAATCACATATTGCGAGCCCAGCTCCAAAGTAAAAGCCTCTGAGAAAGGTCTTGTATAATCCACCTTAAAAAGATTCTCTGCTTCTTTGAAGTTCGTCCTGGTTTGTTGATCCGTTAAGGCACCTGTACCAAATGTATATGTATTACCAAACTGAGAAGACTGGTCTTTTCCAAAAAAGCTACCTACAGCAGAGGCCAGAAGTGTATGATCTTTATGGTCTTTAAAGTCTCTTTTGTATTGGAAATCGTATTGATATTTTGGGTTATTAGCCTCGGTAACTTCTTCTCTGTACCATTCTGATACTACTTGATTTTGGGCATTCAACAATCTAAAATCTGTTTTAGAGGGTCCGTCTTCTATTTCATAAGCAAAGTTTCCTGAAAGCGTAAAAACATTATAATCGTTCAGATGGTAGTCTGTACCTAAAATGAAGTTATAAAAAGTCTCGTTTCTATATTCTGTACCTGCACTATTAATGATTTGATTGGTGACCAAGTCTTTGTTAATGTTTTCCATCTTATTTGGTAAAGACCTATACCCTGCTCCGAGCTGCGAAAACAAATTAAATTTCTCCGTTCTTCGGTTTAAACTTATACCAATACTATGGCTATCTGGAATACCTGTATTTAAGGAAACCGAGCCGTTAAAACCCTTCCTTTCGTCTTTTTTAATGATGATATTGATAATACCACTCGTTCCTTCTGCATCATATTTTGCCGAAGGATTAGTAATGACCTCAATTTTCTCAATCATATCTGCGGTAATGGTACCCAGTGCATTTCCTTCACCTGAAGCCATCACAGAAGGCTTACCGTTGATAAGAATTTGAACACCTGCACTACCTCTTAGGGTAATTTGACCTTCTATGCTGACATTAACGGAAGGCACATTATTCAATATTTCTAAAGCACTGGCTCCAGTGGTAGATAAATCTTTTCCTACATTAAATACACGCTTATCTAATTGAAACTCGGTCTGAGATTTTTCTGCTCTTATCACCACTTCTTCTAACATGGTATTATTCTCTTCCAACTTCAATTTTCCGAGATTCATAACACCATCTATGGCTTTTAATTCTTTTACCATGAGATTATTATAACCAATAGAACTCACCTCCACGATAAAGTTCTTGGCATTGGTTTCAATCTCAAAAGCTCCAGAAATACTAGCGGTAGTTCCAGTAATTGGCTTTTTAGTCGTTTTATCTAAAAGTGCTATGGAAGCAAACTCAATTGCTAAGCCAGTTTGTCCATTTATCACCTCACCTTTCACTACAAGTCCAATCGCATCTTGTGCAAATGATATGGTAACAAAAGTGCATAAACATGACACTACAAGAACTGCTTTCAATAAGGACTTCATGATAAAAAAGTTTTTTTGACCGCCCGAGCGGAAGGAATGCTTTATAAATTTCATATTTACAAAGAAACCATTTTCAAGAATGGAAAGTCGGTCTAATCGGCGAATACTAGCAAGTAAACGACAGATACTGTTGATTTTGGATTAATTCGGAGTCCTTAGCCCTTAATTCTGAGAAAAAATGAGATACTTAAAGGGTAAAGGAAAGTCCATCGTAGGCCAGAGCCATTCCTTTGGGAAGCTCTTTATTAACCTCCTCATGCAGACCCATTTTATGGGAAATATGGGTATAATAGGTTTGTTCAGCACCTACTTCTTTTGCTATTTCTATCGCTTGTTCTAAAGTAAAGTGAGAAATGTGTGAGGTTCTTTGAAGTGCATCCAGCACTAATATTTTTGAGCCTTTGGCTTTTTCCAATTCCTCTTTTGAAATAAAATTGGCATCGGTGATATAGGTAAAGTCTTTTATTCTAAAGCCAAAAACTGGTAATTTGTGATGCATCACTTCAATGGGTGTAACCTTCAGACCTTCTATAAAGAATGGTTTGTTTTCAATAACATTGGTATGAATTAAGGGCACTCCTGGATAAGATTCTTCCAAGAAAGCATAATGAAACTCTCTTTTTAGTTGCTCCAAAACGGAGAGTCTACCATATATATTAAGGTACTTCTTTCCGCTGATGTAATTGAAAGGCCTAACATCATCTAAACCCGCAGTGTGGTCCTTGTGTTCATGGGTAAATATAAGGGCATCTAGTTTTTCCAAACCCAGCGGCATAAGCTGTTGCCTAAAATCTGGACCTGAATCTATAACTACATCTAAATCATCGGTTTGTACCAACACAGATACACGTAACCGCTTATCCTTACCGTAGGTGGATTTGCAAACAACACAGCCACAAGTAAGTACTGGCACGCCAGATGAAGTACCAGTACCCAAAATTGTGATGGTCATAGTTAAAACAGCTTAATCTTCTGTTAGATCTTTAACTACTTTTACTAACCTATCAAAATTTAATGGTTTCATTAATACTTCGTTAAAACCAGCCTCTTTATACTCATCTTCCGTAAAGTTTCTTGCGTTTCCGGTAATGGCCACTACAGGAAGTTTCGCTGTTGCTTCATTTCCTCTGATAGCTTGAACGCATTCAATACCATCCATTACAGGCATATTGATGTCCAATAATACGATATCAAAATGTTCATTATCAAGTAACTGAATAACTTGCTCACCATTTTTCACAACAGTGATTTTGAAATTTTGGAATTCAAGAATTTTTCTTGCTAGGTTTTGGATTACTGAAGAGTCCTCAGCTATTAGAACATTTTTCGTTACAGACATATTTTTATTAAAGATTTCGCTTGAACTTGAGTTGTAAATATAGAACAGAAGTGGTTTACTTCATTTCTAATACAAGGATTTTTATAGAAAGTTCCTCACTATTTATAGTTTTTCGCCCAATCCACGCTTATAAGTATGTTTGTATCATGAGTATTTATCCTCAGAAGGCTTGATATTTATAGTACAGAAACATGAATTTAGACCGAGATAAATTACGAAGACTTTCTGATAAATTGAAAAAAATATAATAACCTAGATTGCTCCATTCCATTTCTTGAGCATCAAGATTTGAGATAATGTTCGGTATTCTTCCTAGCGTTTTCTATTTTTGCACCTCCATTTTAAAAGCGGAAAATGATTATAAAAACAAAGAAATTTGCCTTAGATAAGAAGAAGTATATCAATATTGCTTTCACACGCCAGATTAAAAAAAGCTGGATGTGGCTATTGATTCCTTTAGCTGTCATGATTTTAGGACTGGGTCTCCATTTTTCTGGAGTCTATAAAAACTGGTGGATTCTTGTCACCGCCATTGTTGGAGGGCTTTTGTATGTTGCTTTTTGGTATATACAATTTTATGCTGCCACTCAAATGGAGCAGAATGCCCAAATGTTTGATAAGTTTGCCTATGAGATAGATAGCAGGCAAATAATGATAAAAATGAACAAGAAAGAGGGTGGTATTATTAAATGGGACACCATTCAATCTGCTGAAAGACTGGATGACGCCAGCTTCATATTGAATATAGCTCGTGGTCAGTTTCTACATTTTCCGAAAAATGTATTCAACAGCGAACACGACATGAAACTTATGGACAATATTTTAAGACGTAAAGGTCTTTTAGATTAAGAAAATAAATAGATGATAAGGAATGACTGCAAAGTCATTCTTTTTTTTGTTACATGTCCACCAAATAATCAACCATTGACATTTCTATGGCGTTTTGAGCTGACATACCTTCTTTGAGATAAAACAAACAGGATTTTAAAAACTCGAGTTCTTCCTCTTTAGAGAAAACATCCTTACTCATTTCCATTACCTGCTCGATGTATTCGGCATCAACAAAAGTTTTTATTCTCATTTTTCAAGTATTCAAGATTCGTGTAATTTACTACAAAAAAAGTGCCAGAATAGTACAAATAGTTTCTTAATTTAAAAACAGCCTAAAGGACTACTTAAGGAGCCTTTTACGAACATTTAACGCATTAAATGGGCATTTTGGCATGATTTTATTTTCACCCACTCAAGACTATACGAAACCTTTAATTCTTGAAATAGTACAAATAACCAAGACATCGAATCTAACAAAAAAAACATACTAAGCTCTTTATAAGCAATGAAATACAAGAGAAAACTCCTCATTTAAAAACCACTAAAAATGAAATTCATACCTCCAATAGATTCCTAGAGATAGGAAGAATGACTTTTCATGTAGCTATTCCAAAATACCCAAGTCGGCATTAATAAATAATTCTAAAATGAAATTTATAATCTGCTATTATCGGTACTCTTTTTGTTAGATATGTTCCATATACGTAAACAAATATTTACCCTATTTTAATTAAAACCTCCGAGCGAATTATTCAAATGGGATTTGATAAAAGTGACTTCTTTAGCATTTAAAATGAATAAGAGAAACCTTGACTCCCTGACTAAAACTCGTGTTTTTAATTAAAAATTATCCATCAAACTTTAAAAACTACTAAACAGCAGAATTATGGAAACAATGATCATCGAGGGAGACTTCATCAACGAAAAAGCTCTTGAATGGAAAAAAGTATTGAACAAATCTGTAAGCAGAACGCAATTTTTACATATTGATGTGAGCAACACAAAAGCTGCCGACTTGGTAGCCGTAAATGCTATAGCCACTACCTATAAATTGCTTCAAGATAATAATGGCAGAATGACTTTGAAAATTAATAAAGACAGCTCTATTTATAACCTTCTGAATCTAACCAAGTTTTTAGAGTTGATTCCAAAGTCTATTAGTACCATTTAGAATTCAACGCTCCGTCTTAAGGGTAAAACCAAAACGTGACAAGGATATTAGACCTTGCAACATGATTTTAAACTAGTACAGATGACCATCGGGAGCTTCTCAGCTACCATAGTCACCGTTTGAATAATACATTGATTCTGCCAAGAGATCTGTTTAATAAATAAGAATTCACCCTGTCCGTAAATCTGAACAAAAAAAATGCACACCTGAGGTGTGCATAGTTCACTCAATAAACCGTAATTCTAGGCTAATATTTTCTGAAAATGCAGGTAATACCAATCCACCATGTCTTCCATAGGCAAGAAAGATGCCGCCAAATAATTTCTTTTCGATAGATAAAAACGATACTCGTTATTTTCTAATACTTTCTGAATACTGTCCGCCAAACTTTTCACGGAATTGGGTTCATAAAAATCGGCAGAATAACCTTCACCATCCATCCATGTAGCTAAACTGCCCGGCTTCGGTATCACTAATGCTTTACCATAACTAGCGGCCTGATTAAGTAAATCAGAACATCCTCCATTGGCATACCGATATGGGAAAACGCATAGTGCAGACCTTCTTAAAAGAATAGGCAAATCTATTAAACTGGTAAATTTAAGCTGCCGAACCGTTCTATATTTTTCGAATATGCCACCCAAATAACCAGACATACTTGTTTCATCGCTTCCCGCGATCACAATTTCTATTTCTAAGGTAGTTCTAGATCTAATTAGAGCCACGGCCTCTATAATCTCCTCTAATTTTTTATAGCCGCCATTTTCACCAGAACTGCTCATTTCTCCAAAAACCAGCACCTGTAATGCTCCTTCTGGTAAATCAAAAGCTGGTTTAGTGGAAACATCAAAGCTTCCGTATGGAATTAACGCTACGTTCTTGGCTTTATATTTCTTTTCCAAAAGCTCTACATACTTAGAAGTAGTAATACCTAAAACATTAGCAGATAACATAAAACGTGTTAGTAGGCTCTTAAAAATACCATTAACAGTCTCTTTTAGTCCTTTATTAGCATATACTTCAGGAACTCCTCCATGGAGAATCACCATCGTGGGTATACCACTAATTCTGGTTAAAAACGGCGTTAACATACTCACCGCAACGGCCAATTTCCTATCCCCAAATGAGCGTAAGTGTAAATTAAATAAGACCACATCTGCACCGGAAGCTTTAGCCGCCTTTAATATTTTATAAGGATTAGTCAACCCGTTAAAATCCCAAATTTGATAATTTTCAATGGGCACTGGCTGACTTACAAAGTTAATTTCCTGTTTACTTGGAAGCCTATCGGAAAGCAAAATGACCTTTTCGTAATCGAGCGACTTTTTCCTAAAATGATTTATAAGATGATATCCATATTCGCTGGGGTTATGTTCACTTGGAGGATAACTTGAAACTATGGCTATTTTAAGCTTCTTCTTCTTCATCTTACTTCTTCTTTAATCATGCGGATATTAGTCACTAATATGCATAAACGTTTTTTTCTTTTCATGGCTTGCCTCAGAATGACCTTTCTCTTTAAATAGCCCTTTCATCTACAATGAGACACAAGAAGCCCAGAAAAGTCCTTCAACACCATTAAGAATACCTTATTACCTCAAGAACTAATAGGTGCTATCCGTATTCCTAAAAAATTGAAAACGATTATATTCTAAAAAGATGCTTGGTTAGATATATCCCGACTCTTTTTATAGCTTAAATTCCAATTTGGGTGACTTAAAGAATAAAGCAATTTCCTTGCCTAACTGCCTTACTCAGGAGAAAATCCTTTGACAAAAAAACGTAATCTTACCCAATGTATTACAACCCATTGGGTTTCAAAACTTTGACGTTTCCTTGTCAAGCAAATTAATTTTTCTACCATTATGCTAGCTTAAACCCAACGTATGGATTGGAGAATCTTAAGGGGTGTTTTAAGGTTAACGGAGAAGAAAAAAATGGTCTTCGAATCATAATTCACAAAAGCCCATAGGCCATTCTCCTTTATAATATACCGCAATACAGGCCTGTTTACAGCTTCACCAATTTTCTATATGCCTCTCCTTTATCTGTTGCTACTTTGATAATGTAAACACCAGCATTAAAATGACCAATGCTAATGAAATCCTTGTCTGTTTTCAAAACAGACTTACCTTTGATATTGCGTATTTCTGCCGATAAAAAACGGCTTCCAGAAGGCACTCCAATTTTAAGCTCGTCCTGAGTAGGATTAGGAAAGACCAAAAGGTCAGACAGGGCGTTTGGCTCTGTCCCTAAAACACCTTGCAGCCTTGCCTCCACTTCGTTTGAAAACGAACTTAAGCAACCATCAGGGGTAGCCGCCTTCACACTATAAGTTCCGTTTCTATCTATTACAATAGCACTGTTTGCTGTTTGCCCACCCAACGGATTACCATTTACATACCATTGATACATACTGGAGTTAGAAGCAAAAACTTTCTCTCCATCCGTAGTAATAGACGGAGCTTGAGGTTTTAAACAAAAGCTTTGTTCTACACTGGTTGATGCAAAATCATTCCCTCCTACCTGATAGGCCTGAACGGTCACCAAACCTGGCGTATTTCCTAAAACTATACGGCTGCCACTGATACTGGCATCACCAGAAATAACACTAAAAAGAACCGTTAAACCTGAACTTGCCACTGCCTTTAGTGTAAGAGAAGCTCCGGCATTTTGCTCCAATACCTTATCAAACTGAATGGTTTGAGCTTCTTTTGATGGCAACTTTCGCTGTCCTTGAGCGTAATATACCACCCATTTATCTTGTCCTTCCCCAAAAATCCGCGTACCTCTTGACGCATTTGTGGAAATTCTATCTGCATTTAAAGGAATGGTTTTAACCACTTCGCCCACAGCTTCTTCTGCCGTGTAAGCCAATAACCTGTCGTCTATGGAATAGTCTGGGTAACCTATCGCATTGTTTTCAATCATTAAATTAAGATCTCCTGAATTAAGGTTAACACCCAAAATATAGAATTTATCTTCGATAGCATCTAGGTAGTCGAAAGCAAGGATATTAGGGTTTGTTTTTGACAGAGCTGGATTTCCAATATTGTCTCCTTCATCTAAATCGGTAAAAATCTTTTCAATATCGCCGTTAGCAAAATTATTAGTATTCACATCCCAGGCTCTTAACAAACCCACATCCCAATATTCTAGATCTCCAAACAAACTACTCACCCTGTTAAAAGCATCGTAAACAATGTATTCTCCGGAATAATCCCATTCAAAGGCATCAGCATAAAGCACCTCGCCAGTGGAAACACCCTGTGTATAAGTAGGGTTATAAAGTTTAAAGCTTGCCTGTTGGTCGGTTTCTAAATTTATCACGTAAATTTTTCCATCCTCAGAGGATGTAAGAGCCGCCAGAAGTTTACCATTTTTAGAAATGGCCACATTTGACCATGCTTTATTGCTGGTAAGAGCCTGGGCACTGGTTGGGTTTTTCGTTAAGTCTACATTATAGATATTACCATCACTGCCCACAAAATACATATCGGTTCCATCATCCGTAACACTCGGTTTATTTTTACAACCCTTGCCCTCTGCAATAAGGTCATACACACCCGAAACCCCTCGATAAAGGCTTTTTCCTGCTGGCTCATAAACTATTAATGACTCTGTCCCTGGATTTACTTCAATAGTTTCTTCTTCTGTATCTGGTATTTGCTGGCCTGTTCCTGGTGCGGCAATTCCCACGGCATCAAACGCAGCAGTGGCTGCCGCCGACTCTTGCCCTTCTCCAAATAAATCTTTCGCCGATTGAATAACAGCTAACCTCAAATCCACAAACTGAGAAGTTCTGGTCATGTAATTGGTAAGCGTATGATAATAAACCTTTTCCGCTTTGTCCTTATTCATTCCTGCTCCTGTAGCAAATAAATAAAAGGCATGATTTGGGATACCAGAGTTAATATGCACCCCACCATTATCTTCGCTAGGTACATCTCTGAGATAAACATACTGGCTCATATTCATTGGCTGATAGCCTGGGTCTCTTTTTCCACCCTGATTAGGGTTTTCTAAACTTCTTAAAGCACCAGAAGGGAAAACACTAATTTTCACAACATCCTCTCCCAGCGTCCAGTCATCTCTGTCTATAAGTGCCCCAAATACATCCGAAAAAGACTCGTTTAATGCTCCAGATTGATTTCTATACTCCAGTCTGGCAGTGTTTTCTATAACGCCGTGTGTCATTTCATGCCCAGCTACATCCAAAGCTCCGGCCAATGGCTTAAATCCACTAGCTCCATTTCCGTAACCCATAAACTCACCATTCCAATAAGCATTATCCATGCCTTTTCCATCTTCATCTGTGATATTTATAACCGAAATAATATTCCCCCCTTTAGCATTAAGAGAGTTTCTATTAAACTTTTCCTTATAAAAATCGTAACAGATAGAAGCATTATGATGTGCAGAAACAGCGGTAGGATTCCACGTCAAACCATCATTAGAAGTCACATGAGATAATTCCATATCACCAGCAATACTGGAATTATTGGCATCAATAGTCCATATAGTTCCAACCGGAGCATTTGGCAATTTTGATTGACTTTGATTAAACATGGGTTTAGCTGCGTCAATCAGGAAGTAAGTATTGCTATTTTCAACAATATGGAAGCTCCTACTCATACCGTTTAAGTCTTTGGCTGTTGTTTTAAAAACTCCATCCAAAGTACAAGTGTGATTATACTTATCTAAAATCTCCCCCGTTTGAGCATTCATAAACACCACCCATCTTTCCAAAAAATTCGGCTTTAAAGTAAGCTCATAAGCAAGCAACGGAACATCTTTCTGATGATAAATAATGAGTTCTGCCTTATCTTCAACCATAGTCAGCAAGCTTCCTTGCAATCCACTTTTTTGAACAATTGAGGTTTTCCCTATTTCCTTTAAGCCCAATGCTATGGCATTACTTTCTGTAAGATTAGCCTCCAATTTCAAGTTTTCTGGCGTTGGATAGGCTCTTCCGTTAAGGCTGTTAATTCTATCCGAATTACCATGTAAAACAACCTCTGCCCCATAAATTTTAACACCACCAAATTCCTGTTGAAATTTTGAATGTCTTAAACCCTTGGCGTCTGTATCAGAAGATATGGGTACAAACTCAGTTTCTGGGTTCTTAATTTTCAGTTGATTTTTTATCATTCCCAAAAACTCCGATTCTAGAGCCTTTGTAGATTTCCTTGCATTATTATCATTCCCTAAAATCGTTTTGTTTTCAATAAATATGATGGCTCCGCTTTCCGCATCTTTGTAGGTCTTAAAGTCCATAGATTCATGAAGTTGAACACCCATTTTCTTAGATGATTGCCTCAGATTTTGGGTAGAAGCGTTTCTACCATCTATTTCTATATACGCCCTATCTAATTGAGCAGGAACTTTGCTCTTTTGCTTCTTTGAATCAAATCCAGACTGTGCAAAAGAATGAGATATACAAAATACTATCAAACCAATATGTATAATATTTTTCATATTTTCAGAATTTACTGAAATTTTCAATTCAGTAATTTTAAGGGGTTTATATAAGATGCTTTCAAAGATAATTAAAAAAGTCAGTGGGCATTCTAAAAAAACTGCAAAGAGATCTCAAACAAATCAATTTCTAAAAGGCACATAGTACAATAAAACAGGGTTAATCGAGTTAAAATACTTTAAAAAGTGCAAATTTTTGTAAGTTTGTCTCAGACCTATTTTGTTCTTAGAAAATAGTTTTCAAACCTCTTTCAAAACCAACTCATCAAAAAAACCATGCCTACTACACATGAAAAGAGTTTAGCTACCAAACAGAAAGCCCTCAAACTAAACCTTGATAAGAGAATCTATGGATCGTTTGCGGAGATTGGAGCTGGACAGGAGGTAGCGGCACAGTTTTTCAAATCTGGCGGTGCCAGTGGCACAGTTGCTAAAACCATGTCTGCCTATGACATGACCTTCTCTGATGCTATTTATGGTGAAGTAAAAACCAAAAGGTACGTAAGTCAAGAGCGTCTTTTAAGTATGCTAGACCATGAATATGACCTTATGGTAGAGAGGTTAAGCGAAAAAAGAGGAGAAAACACGCAGTTTTTTGCATTCTCCGATACCGTAGTGGCTTTGAATTATCACAAAAACAACACCGCACATGGCTGGGTAGGCTGCAGATTCCAGACAAAACCGGGCTCTGAGTATAACGATGTGGTCATACACATCACCATGCATGATAATGACAATTTGCTACAGCAACAGGCACTAGGGATCATTGGCGTTAATCTTATCTATGGTTGTTTTTATTATTACGAAAACCCAGAGGTTTTGCTGCTTTCTCTTATGGATAATCTGGACAGAGAACGTATCCAAATTGACATGATAAGGTTTGACGGACCAGACTTCAAAGGAGTGGACAGCAGATTGATGAGTTTGCATTTAGTGAAGTATGGATTTTCTGACGTGGCTTTATTTGGCTCAGACGGAAATATTATTCAGCCAGACGAATGTCTTTATAAAAAGCACATTGTAGTACTAAGAGGACGTTTCAGACCCGTAATCAATGTACATTTAGATATGCTTGATAATGGTGTTAAACAATATCTTCGAGAATCAGACGTAGATAAAGAGAATGTACTTGTGGTTAATGAGCTCACCCTCCAATCTCTCCAAGAAGGGCAAGACGGTGAACTTATTGACGAAAAGGATTTTTTAGACAGAGTAGATATACTTTGCTCTCTTGGACAAACCGTAATGATCACTAATTATCATGAATATTATAAACTGGTTTCTTATTTATCAAAAATTACTCAACACAAAATTGGGCTTATCATTGGATACCCTAATTTGGAATATATTTTTGAAGGAGAACACTATACAAACCTGCCAGGTGGTATCTTGGAGTCCTTTGCAACGCTCTTTGGACGAAATGTAAAACTTTACGTTTATCCTACCAGAAGGAACAATTCCATACTTAACTGTATGAAATTTAATCCGACCATGGAACTTATAGACTTATATCGGTATTTAATTGCCAACCATAAGATTGAAGACATATATCACTATAACCCAAAAAATTTAGACGTACAGACCGACAACATGTTGGAGCTTATCAAAAAAGGCGAAGAAGGATGGGAAGAAAATGTTCCTCATGAAGTAGCAGAAATGATTAAGACAAGATGTTTATTCGGATTTCCGTGCGTTGTTTTTCCTAAAAAAGAAGAAGTATAATAATGCGATCAGCCCTTTTAATTACCCTAATATTCATAAGTTTTGTAGCTACTAGTCAAGCTCAAACCAATTACAAAATCCTCTTCCCATATGGAGATACATGGAGCAAGTTTGAGGAAGGTAAAAGTGGAGAATTTAGCCTAGGCATTGCCAATAACGAAGACGATAGAGAATTTACTTTCAATATCAGCCAAGGCAAGCAAGTTGGCATGTCTCTAGACTCAACTGGCTTTTTTCATTGGACGCCAGACTATAACATGGTGGACAGAATTGAGAAACAGAAAATCTATCAAATTTTGGTGGAAGCCAAATCGGATTCGGGTGATTTTGTATCAAGAACCCTAGACGTATATGTAAAACATACCAATAGACCCCCTATTGTTAATGAGCTTACACCGTTTTATATACAATATAACACTCAAAATAAATACCAAGTGGAAAATTCGCTGGTATATGACGAGGACGGCGACCCCTTAGTTTTTATTCCGTCTGTGGAAGATCTTCCAGAGGGTATGAATATTAATTCTAGAGGTGAAGTAACCTGGTCTCCTTCTTACACGCAGTTCAAAGACCTGCAAAAGTCTCCAAAGTTTGTCAGCTTTTCTGTAGAAGATCAGCCTAGCAAAAAAAGAACTGAAGGAAGATTAAAGCTGGTTCCTACTAAACTTGACTTACCACCAGCCATCACCGTCTTACCTAAGGTAGAAAAGATAGTTTTGAAAGAAAACGAAACCATAAATATTGGCTTTTATCTATCAGACCCTAACGGTGATGAAGACATCGAAACTTTTGATTTTTTGGCCAATAACCCTGAAGTTAAAAAACAAAGTTTGGTAAAAAATACGCAAAATCAATATGAATTCTTCTGGACTCCAGACTATAATTTTGTTAAAGACCCAGCAGATTCCGTGAATTTTTATATCGACTTCTTTGTCATTGATAAAACACAAAAGAGAGAAGTTAAAAGAATTTTGTTCCGTGTAGATAATGCCGTCAACGAAGAAGAAACAGACAAAAAGAACTTCAACCTCTATCAAGGCACACTAACTAGGGCATGGGAATTACTGGAGCAGCTCAAGGAAAAAGAAGAGCAATTAAAAAAATCTTATAACAGGGCTAAAAAGGGTAAGAAAAATAGATCTGTTGTAAATGCTTCTTTAGGTGCTACAACTGGCTTATCATCTATTTTCACAAAAGATAAAGAGTCTTTGCAAAGAACCATCTCTACAATTGGAGGTACTACCGTCCTTACTATTGGCACACTAGAAGCCACGGAAGTAATAGGAAAATCTATGAAAGACCTCATCGATAGATTGAACTATGTGATTGAAAAGAAAAATGAAATCCAAACCAAAGGAGATATCTTTGCTAGAGACTATGCTTTAAAGTCCACTAGACGAGAAGCTAATTTTAATAGATCTATTGATGGCTTCATGACCACCATGAATCTTAAAGGGTTGGTGGCCCTAGAATTGGATGCTAGTTGGGAATCCAAGAAAAAAGCTACAGACGCCAACATTAAAAAAAGTTTTAAAGATTATAGGACTTCTGATTGATTTTAACGCTAAATCTTAGTAGTTTCATCTTAATAGACAAACGGCTTTTTTAAAGCACTGTTTATCTGTTATTGGTCATATTATACATTTCAAATCCAAATAAAATATGAAGCTAAAAGTAAATGCAGTTCGTTTTACAGCTGATAGTTCATTAGTTGACTTTATTCAGAAAAAGTTAAATAAGTTAGATCAATTTCATGACCGAATAACTGGGGCAGACGTGTACCTAAAATTAGAAAAAGGCGATAGTTCTAAAGTCCAGAAGAAGTTAATAGAAGTTAGTTTAAGTGTTCCTGGTAAAACTATTTTTGTCAAAGAAGAGGGAGATTCGTTTGAAGAGGCTACAGACATAGCACTGGACGTACTAACACGCCAAGTTAAAAAGGCAAAACAAAAACAAAATGACACTAAAAGTCATCAGAAGCCAGAAGTTGTCTTAGAGGTTTCTGAAGAAGAAGATTAAGATTTATAAATTCCTATATTTCAAGTCACGGTTTAAGCCGTGACTTTTTTATTTTTAGAAGGTGTGGTTCCCACAAATTCTTTCAAATAAAAAGGCTCAAATTCCACCACATCTTCAAACTGCCCATTTTTAAATTTCTCATAAGCCATAAATCCCATAGCGGAGGCTTTGGGTCTAATCTCAGAGCCTAAGAACATCGCATTTTCGTGGATGATAACGCCTTTGAGCTTCTCCGCACCTTCTCCACAGAAAAGCACCTTATTACTCGCCAAATACTGTTTAAAAGAACTTTCATTAACCACAAGAGCGGAAGTAGGCATCCGTTCATCCCCGCCTTTGACAGAAACTATTTTACAGTAAACCTCCATCCTTTTTGCATCTAACATAGGACAGATTAAGCCATCAAAGAATTTACCGACTTCCGCAGTCATTATATCTAATGAATTAAGCGATAACAAAGGCAGGTTTTGAGCATAACAAATGCCTTTCACGGTACTTACGCCAATCCTAAGCCCAGTATAAGAACCAGGCCCCTTTGAGACCGCCACAGCGTCTAAATCTGAAAATTGTTTTTTACAAACTTTTAAGGCATCGCCAATAAGTACCGTAAGCATCTCTGCCGAGGAACGCTCCGAAAAAAGCTCAAAATTAGAAATCAGTATACCATTCTCATGAACTGCCGCCGAGCAACCGTTGATGGATGTTTCTATGCTTAATATTACAGCCATTATTTCTTACCTGCCAAAATGGATTTATAACGAGGCATATCTTTAAAAAGTTTTAAAGCCTCCTGCACCTCTTGGTCTTTTTCAAAAGACACAAACTTCATGGCATTATCGTAATGATATCTACTCAATATCTCCAAAGCCAATTCGTCTTTAATCTGATCCTTATAAAGCTCCATGTCTGCATTCTTTTTCTTATTCACCAGGCTTCTCAATGGAGCTAATGCCGCCCCCATAGCAGCGTAACCTTTATCATTACTAGCTAGAGCCTCTAAATCCGCCAAAGCCTCTTCAGCCTCATTCGTATACTGGAAGCCAGACTTTTTCACAAAACTCTCAAAGGATTTATACAATTCATCTGAGGGTGTAAAATTATCACCAGGAACATTATTTTGATGACTAAAGTAGTACTCCGTGGCAAAATCAAAAATTAGTCCTTCCCTAGTCAACTGTTTAGTCAAGGCAGCCAATTCCTTGGGTTCTAAATAAATATCTGGGTCAACACCACCACCATCGTAAACAGGACGACCATTCTTGGTATAAAACGTTGATTTTAAAGAGTCAGGAACTTTCCCAACTGAACCATCTTCGTTTCTATGACTATAATCTATGGCCTGAATACATCTTCCAGAAGGTATATAATACTTGGCCGTGGTTACTTTTAACTGGGTGTTAAAAGATAAAGGCCTGGTTGTTTGTACCAATCCTTTCCCAAAAGACTTCTGCCCTATCACCACGCCTCTATCATAATCTTGTAATGTTCCACTCACTATTTCTGAAGCTGATGCACTACCACTGCTTATCAGTACCGCCACCGGAATATCTAAATCGATTGGATTAAACCTTCCCGTATATTTCTTATTCCACTGTCCTACTTTCCCTTTTGTTTCTACCACTAATTCTCCTTTAGGAATAAAAAAGTTGCAAATATCAATTGCCATATTCAACAAACCTCCAGGATTTCCTCTCAAGTCTAGAATTAGTTTTTTCATGCCTTCAAGTTTCATTTCCTCAAAAGCAGCTTTTATTTCAGCGGCGGCCGTAGCACTAAAATCGTTTAATTGAATATAACCAACCTCTTCATTGACCATCCCGTAATGTGGGACGTTCGGCGTTTTAACCACGGCTCTTTTAACCGTCAAATTCAAAGGTTTATTTTGCCCAAAACGCTTAATAGTTAAGGCTACTTCGGTATCTGTTTGACCTTTTAATAACCGACCTAACTGATCATTATCTCTTCCTTCCAGACTTACGCCATTTATTTTACTGAAAACATCTCCTATTTTAATACCAGCTTTATCTGCTGGAGAACCCTCATAAATCATCACTACGGTATGTTCCCCATAGACTTTACTAACTGTTGCACCTATCCCGTTATATTTCCCTGTGGCCATCGTGCGGTAGTCTTCAATATCATCTTCAGGGTAAAAGTTGGTATAAGGATCCAGCTCTTTAAGCATGGCTGTGATACCTGTCCGCATCACCTTATTTGGATTTATTTCATCCACATAAAGGGCATTGAGTTCTTTAAAAAGCGTAGCAAAAATGTCAAGATTCTTCGCAATCTCAAAATAACGATCTTCATATTTAAAGCCAACCAGGGCTAAAGTTGAGGCAATTAACCCCACCACCAGAAATCTGTACGTCTTTTTCATTTATAATTAGGTTGACAATGATTTTATATACTAACGCAAAATCCAATCCAGTCTTTTAATATCTAAAAATCAATTTTTAATATTACCCAATAACTTTATCATGGCCTCCTCTATTCTGGAATATTCTAGAGATTCTTTTGCGGTGTAAAGAAAGGCAATTCGAAGAGAAGCCTGATTTTGCAATATATTTTTATGGAGCCTGTAAGCCTCCCTTAATCTCCTTTTTATGAGATTTCTTTCTACTGCTCTTTTGAATTTTCTTTTAGGAACAGAAAATAAAACCTTTGGCATTGTTCCTTCAACAGTAAGCGAACTACTGTATATCATCAAAACTGGATAAGCACTATTGCTTTTATTCCCCCCATTTCTTCTATCAAAAAGACTGTCAATCACCTTTACGTGACATAATCGTTCTGATTTTTTAAGAGAGTTATCCAATTAGCAATAAAGTTTATCTGAAGCCAAAATTACATATAAAAGGCATAGAAACACCACACATGGGTGGATCACAAACAAGAAAAGCCACCAAAAAAGGTGGCCAATCAAAGTCCGAAATGCTATATAGATTATTTATGCGTCTTTTCGTCAGAAACGGTCAGCTTCCATCTACCTCTGGTACGACGTGCTTTAATAACCTTTCTTCCACCTACTGTGGCAGAACGCTCACGAAAACCATGTTTATTTTTACGCTTTCTATTTGACGGCTGGAATGTACGTTTCATTCTAATTCAATTAATTTTGTCCTTTCCTAAATTTGGGACTGCAAAAGTATATATTTAATTCTTTATTTCAAAAGCTAAAGCCAGAATGAATTACAAATTTTCACGTAAAAACGCTAACAGTAAGTATATTCAAATAGAAGCGACCTTCTCAAACGTAACTAAACGGCGTCAAAAGGTCAATTTGCCAGCATGGAGACCAGGAAGATATGAAATTCAAAATTTTTCCAAAAATATTAAAAGTATCAGATCTGAGTCGCTCAATGGGACTCCATTAGCCATAAAAAAGGTCAAAAAAGACGTGTGGGAAGTAAGTACTAAAGGGCAGCATTCCTTCAAAATTATTTATGATTTTTATGCCGATATTCAAAACGCTGGAGGCAGTTATATCGACGAAACTTTCTTGTACATTAACCCCATAAATTGCTGTCTTTACCTTGAAGATCAGCAAGACAAACCCTGCGGACTAGAGGTTACTTTTGAGGCAAATCAAGACGTGGCTTCAGGAATGAAGCACATCAAAACTGGAAATAAAACTTTGTTTACCGCTAAATCCTTTCACGACTTAGTTGATTCTCCCTTTATGATATCCTCTGCAATACAGCATAAATCTTATGAGTGTATGGGCTATAAATTCCACATCTGGGTAAAAGGTAAAATTGAAATTCCTTGGAAAAGAGTTCTAAGAGATTTTGAGAAATTTACAGAAGAGCAAATCCGGATATTTGGAGAATTCCCAGAGGAGGAGTTTCATTTTATGCTCTGGATGATGTCAAAACCATATTATCACGGCGTGGAGCATCACAACTCTACCATGATGACTCTTGGGCCTGACGCCCAAAACTTTGATGACATATATGTTGACCTTCTTGGACTGGCTTCGCATGAACTATTTCATACATGGAATGTCAAAAAAATAAGACCTAAGGAACTTTTACCTTATGATTATTCTCAAGAAAACTACTTCCAAACTTGCTTTGTGGCAGAAGGCTTAACCACCTTTTATGGTGATTGGATTTTGTATAGAGCTGGTGTTTTTAACAAAACCCTTTACAAAAAAGAACTAGAAACGACCTTGAGGAGACATTTTGAGCACTCAGATAAGGCAGACCAATCTTTATTAGCGTCTTCTTACGATCTCTGGCTTGATGGCTATGAAACTGGAGTTCCAGACAGAAAAGTCTCCGTATACTTCAAAGGAGCTATTGCAAGTTTAATTTTACACGCTCTTATAAAGGAGAAAACAAACGGTACAAAAGGCTTAGACGACCTTATGAAATCTTTATGGATAAACTTCGGAAAACCCTTCATAGGCTATTCCTACAAGGATTATCGCCATAACTGCAAAGAAGTGATTGGAGAAAACATAAGCTCATATTTCACAAATATTATTGAAGGGAATGCTTCTATAAAAATCGAAACCAACATAGCCCTTAAAAGCTTAGGATTTGGATTATCAGAAGACTCAAAAGGGTTTATAAAAATAACGGATATTTCGACTCAGAAGGGTTTAATTCCAGAGGGTTAAAAGCTTTCTTATAAAAGCTAAAGCGAATTGTTTGGGAAAGATTAGTTTTTTTTTTAGTATCTTTGCAGCCTAATTAGGAAGCACCTTCCTCATATTTAACAAAAATAGTCTTTTATGAGCAAAATCCGAATCCTCTATCTTACGAGCGAGATCGATCCATTTCTAGAATTATCAAAAATTGCAAGTCTGACTAAAAAATTACCTCAAGAGATGCAGGAAAGAGGCATGGAAATCAGAATTCTGATGCCACGCTTCGGTACTATAAATGAGCGTAAGAATAGACTTCATGAAGTGGTAAGACTATCTGGGATAAACATTACTGTAGGAGATGAAGAAAAGCCGTTGATTATTAAGGTGGCTTCTATTCCGTCTGCGAAATTACAGGTATACTTTTTAGATAACGACGACTATTTCCATAGAAAAACTGTCTTTACAGATAAGAAAGGAGCATTTTATGATGACAATGACGAACGTGCCATTTTCTTCTGTAAAGGTGCTCTAGAAACCGTAAAAAAATTAGGATGGTCTCCTGATATCGTGCACTGTACAGACTGGATGACTGCTTTGGTTCCGCTTTATTTGAAAACAACTTATAAAAACGACCCAATGTTTAAAAATACTAAGTCTGTTTTCACCGTTTATAATAATGTATTCGACCATAAGTTTAGCCAAGACATGATTCCAAAGGCTAAAATGTTAGATATTTCTGACGAAAACTTGGCCAATTTAAGATCTAGAGATTTTACTGGCTTTATTAAAATTGGTTGTCAATACGCAGATGTTGTGGTTAAAGCTAATGAAAACTTAGACTCAGACATAAGCGACATCGTTAATGAAATTGCTGAAAAGAAAATTGATGCTCAAATTGAAGACGAGAATATCACAGAAACATTTTTCCAACTTTACACAGATTTGGCAGAATAGTTTTATGCTTAATAAAATCGAATTATTGCGGAATTCAGTTCTAATACTGACTTCCGCTTTCTTTTTGTCCTGTGAAGATCCAACAAACATTGGTCTTCCTGGCACTGGAGGAAGTGGAGAGACCTTCTTTACAGATACGCTAGGCATTCAAACAAGTACCTATTTAATGGATTCTGCCATTACTTCGGGTCAATCGGCAGCATTGGTCGGCTCTTTAGACGACCCCTCTTTTGGACAAGTGTCTTCGGTAGCTTATTTGCAACCTTCTCTAAGCCAAACCTCAAATCCTCTAACTTTTCAGACGGAGACAGCGGCTCTAACGACACCAACTAATGTGGTTTACGATTCACTGATTTTAAGTCTAATAAATAGAGACCTACTATTTTATGGAGACAGTTTGGCAAATATGACTATTGAAATTCATAGGCTTACCGAACCGTTAGTCTCTGGGAAGAACTACAATTACGACGACGAACTGAATTATGATCCAACGCCTTTGGCAACAAAAAAGCTTACGAGAGCAGACTTTTACGATCCTTCAGATTCCTTAACATTGTATATTAATATCAAACTCCCTGATGCTATGGGAAAAGAATTAATGGCTTTGGCAAATAAGGATGCATCAGCCACAAATGTAGCTTTTGCTCAAGCTTTCAAAGGCATTAGGATATCTGCCAAGGCGGGAGCTAAAACATTGGTGGCATTTAACCTAGGTACATCCTCTACTGCTACTGGATATTCTCGTTTAAACTTACTTTTTCATGAAGCAAATACGACCACTGCAAATGGCTACACATTTGAGTTTAACGCAGGTAGATATAATAAGATTGCGGCTAACAGAGCGGGTACATCCATTTCTAGTTTAACACTAAAAACCGGAAGTATTAGTAGTACTCAGACAAATAACAACGTTTTTGTACAAGCGGGAACAGGTGTAGCAGCCAAACTAGCATTTCCAGCAATCTCAAAATTAAAGAACCCACAAGTTGGGAGAGCGGAAATTGAATTTTCAGCAGATGTTAACACCTTGAAGAGCGGCATCCCTATAGCTCCATTTATCACCTTTATTGAACTTGGCGATAACCAAAGGGTTAAAAGAGTGAATAATGCTTATGGGTATGTTAACTATACTACAAATGCTACCACTGGAATTTTAAGTACTTATAATGACTCTACAAATCTTTTTGTGGCAGATATAACGCCTTACATTCAGGCCATAACGGCAAAGAAAAAAAATGACAATGGAATATTGCTAGTCGCTGGTGTTCCTTTGAGTTCAACTGGCTATTCTGCCCAAGTATTTAATGCTGGCTTTAATAGAATAGTACTTAAGAACTTCAAATTAAACCTTTATTACTCAGAAAAGTAACAGTATTTAGGTTCTAAAACTGGTTATAAAAAAAGAAACCTTATCGCAATAGCGGTAAGGTTTCTTTACTTTTGCATGAATTAAAATTCATACTCAATAATATGTGCGGAATAGTAGCTTATGTAGGGCATAGAGAAGCAGCCCCTTTAATTATTAAAGGACTAAAAAGACTCGAATACAGAGGATATGATAGTTCTGGAATTTCGCTTCTAAATGGTGACGGCCTAAAGGTTTATAAGAAAAAGGGGAAAGTAGCCGATTTGGAAGCAGAATTAAAAGACAAAAAACTTCACGCCACCATAGGAATAGGTCATACAAGATGGGCCACTCACGGTGAGCCTAACGACATAAACGCACATCCGCATTTTTCTCAGGGTCAAACCCTGGCCATCATACATAATGGTATTATTGAGAATTACGCTTCTATTAAAAAATCTCTTTTAAATAAAGGATACGTTTTTCATAGTGAAACTGATACTGAAGTTTTGATAAACTTCATAGAAGATATAAAAATACAGAAAGACTGCTCTACAGAGGAAGCTGTAAGGCTAGCCTTACTTAAGGTGGAAGGTGCTTATGCCATAGTGGTCATAGATAAGGATGTTCCTAACCAGCTTATAGCCGCTAGAAAAGGGAGCCCACTGGTAATTGGTGTGGGAAAGGACGAATATTTCTTTGCCTCAGACGCTACGCCAATTATAGAATACACCAAAGAAGTGGTCTATTTAGACGATTATGAAATTGCGGTGGTGTCAAACGGCATCTTGGAGGTCAAGAGTTTGGAAAATGTTGCTAAAGGAGCATTTATTCAAACCGTTGAAATGGAGTTAGAGTCTATTGAAAAAGGCGGTTTTGAGCACTTTATGCTTAAAGAAATTTTTGAGCAGCCTAAATCGATAGGTGATTGTATGAGAGGTAGATTAAATGTCGAAACCTCACATATCCAACTTGGTGGACTCACAAATCACTTAGATAAACTATCAAAAGCGAAGAGGATAATATTCATAGCCTGCGGAACATCATGGCATGCTGGTTTGGTGGGGGAATATCTTTTTGAAGAATTGGCCAGAATAAATGTCGAGGTGGAATACGCGTCGGAATTTAGATACAGAAACCCCATTGTAAAGGAAGGTGATTTTGTCATTGCCATTTCACAATCCGGAGAAACAGCCGATACGATGGCCGCTTTAGAGTTAGCCAAGCAAAGAGGTGCCACCATCTTGGGAATATGCAATGTAGTGGGTTCTTCTATCTCTAGATTAACAGAAGCTGGTGTTTATACCCATGCAGGCCCAGAAATTGGCGTAGCCAGTACCAAGGCCTTCACGGCACAAGTTACCGTTTTAGCCATGATAGCGATAGCTACGGCAAAGCAAAAAGCCACCATTACAGACGATGTTTACAGAAGACTCCTTTCTGAATTAGCCGCTATTCCGAACAAAATAGAGGACATTCTTAGCAAGGTGGATGAAATCAAAGACATTTCTAAACTCTTTACTTTCGCATCTAATTTCATTTTCTTAGGGAGAGGAATAAACTTTCCAGTGGCATTAGAAGGAGCATTAAAACTGAAAGAAATATCCTATATTCATGCAGAAGGATACCCTGCTGCAGAAATGAAACATGGGCCTATTGCTCTTATTGATGAAGATATGCCGGTGGTTTTTATTGCCACTAAAGATAGTTCTTATGACAAAGTCGTTTCTAATATACAAGAGGTAAAGGCTAGGAAGGGTCGTGTTATTGCGGTGATAAATGAAGGAGATGAAACATTAAAAGAGATGGTCGATTTTGCCATTGAAATTCCTGAGAGTCATGAAATGGTTTCTCCCCTGCTGACCTCTATTCCTCTTCAATTGCTGTCCTATTATATTGCGGTTTTAAGAGGTCGAAATGTAGATCAGCCTAGAAACCTTGCAAAGTCTGTAACGGTAGAGTAAACAGAAACTATAGCGTTTAAAATGAAAGTTTTACATACCATCTTAGAAACCAAAGATTATCTAAAATCCAAAGTAAAAGAAGGTCGTAGTATAGGATTTGTGCCCACCATGGGGGCTCTCCATGATGGGCACATTTCTCTGATAAATAAAGCCCAGGAAGAAAATGATCTAGTGGTATGTAGCATCTTTGTTAACCCTACTCAATTTAACAATCCTGAGGATCTCGCTAAATACCCGAGAACCTTAGAGGCAGATTGTGAATTACTGGCACTGGCAAAATGTGATGTGGTTTTTGCCCCTTCGGCAGACGAAATGTACGTTTCAATGCCAAAGCTGGAATTGAATTTTGGTAATCTAGAACATGTCATGGAAGGCAAATTCAGAACGGGTCATTTTAATGGCGTAGGTACTGTGGTTGCCAAACTTTTCCATATCATAAATCCTAACAAAGCTTATTTTGGGCTTAAGGACTTACAACAAGTGGCCGTTATAAATAGACTTGTGAAAGATTTAAGCTTTGATTTACAGCTTATCCCCTGTCCTATAATCCGAGAAAAAGATGGATTGGCTATGTCCTCAAGAAATAGAAGGCTCTCGGAAACTGCCAGAACATCTGCTTCTCAAATATCCATTGCCTTGCAAAAAGCCAAAGCGTTAATGATTCAAGGGAAAAGTGCTTCTCAAGTTAAAAAGACCATTGAATCGTTTTTTCATAAACTACCTGAGTTTGAGGTAGAATATTTTGAGATTTCAGATTTTGAAAATTTAGAACCGATTGAGATAAAAAGTGCTAAAGGCAATACCACCATTTGTATAGCGGCATATCTGGACGGAGTAAGATTAATTGACAATATAGTATTCTAGAATATGCAGTTTTTGAAACTTTTATTATCCAAAATTATGTTCACAGGTGATAAATCAAAATCACAGAAGATGAACTGGAATCAGCTAGAAAAAGAAGAACAATTAGAAACTATTATTAGTGAGTCTAAAGAAAACCCTGTTCTCATTTTCAAGCACAGCACCACTTGCCCTATTAGCGGAACCTCGCTATCTAGAATGGAGAGGAGCTGGTCAGAGGATAAAGCCAAAGGCATTAAACCTTATTATTTGGATTTATTAAATAACCGTCATATTTCAAATGCTATCGCTGAAAAGTTCTCAGTAGAGCATCAGTCGCCTCAGATACTTTTAATTAAAGACGGTAAAAGCGTATATGATGAGTCGCATTTTGGTATCTCTTTTTCAGATTTAATAACAGCCGTTTAAACCGTCCAAACTAGAATATAGTCTTCTACAGGTTCTTGGTGAATTTTGTGCTTTTTATTATAATCAGGCATGGAAATTTCTCCAAACAATCCTTCAGTGGTTTGATGGAGTTTTAGGTTTTTAACAAAGTCAACACCTCGTTTTCCGTAGAGTTTATAAAGAGCTTCTTTGGCAGACCAATAAACAGAAAGCGTATTTAAATCGCTACCGATAGCACTTATTTCAATTTCTGAGTAAAGTCTTGGTAAGATTCTCCACATTTTTGTTTGTGGTTTTTCAATATCAATACCCACAGGTAAACTGGGATGCATAATCACACCAATAAAGTTTTTGGAGTGGGTTATGGACATTTCCCATTCAGAATTCACCATATAAGGTTTACCATGTTCGTCTTTTTTAATCCCGTCGAAATTAATTTGAAGAGAATTAGCCAAATGCCTAATGGCTATTCTGCTGGTAAGCATCTCCAGTTTCTTTCTTGGCGTTATAATACTTTGATATTCGGCATCCGTAAGAATACTGGACGGCAAATCTGTAAGCAATTCAAGCTCTTCCTCTTTGGACTCCCACACTAGTAAATGTGCACCACTGTCACATTCCTTTTGAAACCGAACTGGCATAATCTATCTTTGAAAATCAAATATCCCCTTTTTCCCAGTCTATATGAAATATGAAGCAGAGAAATTAGAATCCTTTACCGGCCACAAAGACTGTGTTTATAATGTAGTGGGTCATATAGACCCCAATAAATTCATTTCCTCCGCAGGAGATGGCCTTTTAGTGGAATGGGATGCTACAAAATCGGATTTAGGAAGGCCTTTAGCTCAAATGAAGAATTCTATTTATGCCCTGCATCTAGAACTTTCAAAAAATAGAATTTGGGCTGCCGAGAATTTTGAAGGTCTACGTGTCATAGATTTAATCTCTAGAAAACAAATAGCTTCTATTGCCTTAAACAAGGCTACCGTTTTTGATATAAAAACGTATAAAAACTTAGTTTTTGTGGCTGGAGGAGATGGCGTAATCACAGTTATTGACAGCGATCTTATGGCCTTTAAGAAACACATCAAGTGTTCGGATAAGAGTGTTAGGGCTTTAGCCATTAATCCTGTGGAACGGGAACTAGCAGCGGGCTTTTCAGATCATTCCATAAAGATATTTGACCTTGAAACCTTTGAACTTAAAAAACAAATTCTCGCTCATACCAACTCCGTTTTCACTATAAAATATAGCCCAGACTATTTAACGCTCTTCAGTGGATCTAGAGACGCCAATCTAAAAACATGGGATATCAACAATAATTATGCTCCCGGAGAGCAGATCGTGGCTCATATGTTCACTATTAACCACATTGCCATTAATCCATCAGGAACCCTTCTTGCCACATGCAGTATGGATAAATCCATAAAGCTTTGGGATACTGAATCTTATAAACTGTTAAAGGTTATAGACAAAGCAAGGCATGCAGGACACGGTACCTCGGTGAATAGATTACACTGGTTAACGGATGATACCTTTATTTCTGCAAGTGACGATAGAAGTTTATCTTTGTGGAAAATTAACCAATATGAAGCCTAAAGACTCGTTTAATTTAAAAAATAGCGTCTAAATTCCCTTTTTACTAAAAGTGCGTGTAATTTTGTAACTATACATTTCCTGAATAATATAGAAGAATGAAAATAACTGCTTTAGAGATTAAACAACACGAATTTGAAAAATCCTTTAGAGGATATAATATTGAAGAAGTAGATATTTTTTTAAATAACTTGGCCTCTGAATGGGAAAGAACCAGCAATGAGTCCAAAATGCTAAGAATGCAATTGGAAATAGCGGAAAAAGAAGCTGCTAAACTTAGAGAGGTAGAAATGTCTCTTATAAGAACACTCCAAAGTGCTGAAAATACCAGCAATAAAATCACAGAACATGCTAAGCATGAAGCCGATAAGAAAATTGAAGATGCTAGTGTAGAGTCTCAATCTATCTTAGAAAAGGCAAAAAAAGAAGCATCACAAATTTTAGCACATGCGAACAATGAGTCTGAATCTATTTTGGCTAATGCTCAATTAGAAGTGAGTCAAAGCCAGAAAGCCCTTATTGACCAAGAAGCAAACCTGCGTAAGGAAATAAGTGGTCTAGAGTCTTATAAAGTAGACATTATCAATCAATTAAAAACGATAAACGCTGCAACCTCTGAAAGGATAAAAGGATTAGAAGCCCCTATTTCTGAAACTTCTAAGCTTCAAACTATAGAAAAAGAAGAAATTATAGTTGAAACCAAAGAAGTGTCAATTGAAATTTCTGAAGAGGTAGAAATAGAAAATGAGGCCGTTCAAGGGATTGCTTCATCTGCCAATACACTCGTTTTAGAAAAGACCGTAGAAAGTAAAGAGGACGACCTAACGGTGATTGAAGGCATCGGTCCTAAAATCGCAGATGTTTTAAGAGAGAATGGAATTAAGACATTTAGAGATTTAGCCACTAAACCTGTTTATCAAGTCAAAGAAATATTGGGATATGCTGGTTCAAATTACGCGATGCACGACCCTACGACTTGGTCTGAACAAGCCCTTTTGGCTGATGCAGGTAAATGGGAAGAACTAGAAATACTGAAAGATAAACTTATTGGTGGAAAGAACGTTTCTGTAGAATTTAAGCCGTCTGAAGAGCCAGCTTATGTAAATACACCAGAACAGGTTACTGAGGAAATGTTAGACAGAGTCAACAAAGTGAAAGCGGCTCTTAAGAAAGCAATGATAGAAAAGGATGCTGTATCAGTTTCTAATACTGCTCCTAAAGTAAAAACTATTAATGATATCGCAGCAGACAAAGCCGCAGAGGGAAGCGGGTCGTTTTTTGACAATTTGGGTTAATCCAGCATAAAATTATGGGACTTATTTCTCTGGAAGGCATGGAGTTTTTTGCTTATCACGGTTATTACGATGAAGAGCAAAAGATTGGTAATAAATATGCTATTGACCTTACCATTGAAACCAATCTTACAGACGCCGCCGAATCTGATTTGCTTAAAGACACCATAAACTACGAGGAGTTATACCAAGTGGTACTGTCCATCATGCAAATTAAACACCGGCTGTTAGAGCATGTGGCTCATGGTATTATTCAGAAGGTAAAAGCAACCTATCCTAATGTTATAAAAGTCACTGTAGGAGTTTCAAAATACAATCCGCCAATCGGCGGAATTTGTGAAAGAGCTAAGGTTCTAATAAGTAGATAACCCTACTTATTAGAACCTTTTAAGCTATCCAAAACAAAAAAGAAGTCATAATCTGCTGCAGCCAAAATAGAGATTTGACGGAATATTTAGCCAATAGGGTATTAGGCTTTTCTAAGCTGTATTGATTATTAATCAAATTCAAATCCATCAAATTCTTTTTCTTAGGATCAATCTGCACAGATAGAATGCTGTTTTTGTACTCAAATCTTTTTAAAGGGCTTTTTGCATCCCAGATGAGCAGTTCAGAACTTCCATCCGAAAAGTTGACCTGAACCTCTTGCGGCAAAATAAATCCCCCTTTTCTACTCAGTATAAAATAAGAATAATGGTCTCCATTGTTTAAGGTATCCACGGCATAATCGCAAGAATAAGATTTATTAAAAGCCTGCTCAAAATACCAGTTATAATCTTCTTTTAATACTTCATCTACCACATTTACAAAATCTTGAAGTTTTGGATGTTTAAACTTCCACTTCTCGTAATAGGTTTTTAAAATGGCATCCATGTTTGCTCTACCTATTATGTTTTCAAAAGTCCTAAGAATTGTAGCTGTCTTGGAATAAGTAAGATCTCCATAAACGCCTTTAGGATATTCCCAAGAAGGTTTATTTACTTTTGATAGCTCTGGAAATCTCATACTCACATAAGAATATCTCGAACTCTCCATATCTCCCACTATGAAACCAAAAAGGTTCATTTGCGAACCCTTGCCATAGCCTTCGTCCATTATCCTACCTTCCATATATTGGTTAAAACCCTCGTCAAGAAAAGACTGTTCAAACTCATTACTGGCCAAAATCCCTTGGAAGTACTGATGACCAAACTCATGCACAGTGACCATTTCTGCCATTCTTAACCACTCTCCCACTCCCCAATAAGAACCGCAAGTTATAAATGTTGGGTATTCCATTCCTCCAGAACTACTGCTTTCAATGGGTGGATCCACCATAGTTAAAGTGCTATGAGGATAAGCTCCTAAAGTTTTTTCAAAGTATGCCAATGACTTTTCTGCGGCATCAAAGTATCTTTTATACTGACTGCTGTGTTCAGGCTGCATCATGGCCTTTAACTTAACATGCTTCCAGGTTTTCTCATAAACCTTAAAAGATGGCGATGCCGTCCAAGCAAAATCATGAACATCATCTGCTTCATAAATGACCGTCTTTAAACCATTTTTTAGCCTTGTACTTAGAACCTCTTTACCAGTAGCTCCTACTTGTAATCCTTCTGGAAGTGTAATGCTCACATGGTATTTACCAAAATCAGCATAAAACTCGCTGTTCGCATGAAACTGATGGCAGTTCCATCCCCATTCTCCATTACTATTCTCTTCAAATACACCAATTTTCGGAAACCACTGACCAATCAAATAGTAGTCATTTTCTCCATAGCCTGTCCGAGCAAAAATCTTTGGTAATTTGGTTTTGAAACCCATATTTAAGGTTATCGTTTCACCAGGTTGAAGCGGATATTTAAGCGGTACTACTGCCACGGTTCTATCTTTTTCATTTCTGTCATCCGGTTGAAAATACCTTAAACCTCCTAAAAGTTCTTCTCCTCTAGAAGACTTCAAAGCGGTTACATAAATATTCCCAAATCCATCTTGTTTGAAATAATCTCCTCTTAATCGCCCTCCAGATTCTTTCATAAAGGTGGATTCCTTATCCTTAAATGCATTCATGTATAGATGAAACTGAAGTTCCTTCACAGGCACAGGACTGGCATTTGTCCATGTTAGAATCTGCTCGCCTGTCAAACTCTTTTCATCCCTATTTAAACTTACCGCAATTTTATAATTGGCAATATCTGGGGCTAAGTTTTGAGACAAACCCTGAAACGAAACTAAAAGCAGGGTGTAAATTAAACTTCTTTTCATTGAATTATATCTGTTAATCAAAACCATGGGAAAAAGTCTCTACTTAAAAAGTAAGAATCGAATTAAAACTTAGGATTAACAAGTCTTCTGGCATTTTCGGTTGTCTTTTCTACAACCTCTTTTTTGTCTTTAGCCATCCAGAATGCCACCTTCTCAGCTACCAAATCTATATAGCTAACCTCATTTCTTTTTCCTCTGTGAGGTACGGGAGCCAAATAAGGAGAATCAGTTTCCAAAACCAAATCCTCGAGTGTAACATAAGGCAGCACGTTATCTAAGCCTCCATTTTTGAAAGTAGCTACGCCACCTATTCCCAATAAGAAATTCAGACTGAGAGCCCTTTTTGCTTCTTCCAAATTGCCCGAAAAGCAATGAAAGATACCTCGTAAATCTTTCCATCCGAACTCCTCAATGAGTTCACAGCACCTAATTATAGCGTTATGTTCATTGTTTTTAGAATTCCTAGAATGTATGCATATTGGGATGTTATACTTCTTAGCCAACTTCAATTGTGCCAAAAAAGCTTGCTCTTGTTGATTGGTAAAACTCAAGTCCCAGTAAAAATCGAGCCCTATTTCTCCAATCATTTTAAATTTGCGATCCGCAAGCCATTGCTCTACTAAAACTAATTCCTCTTTAAAATCTTCCTTAACATAACAAGGATGTAATCCCATCATAGGAACACAAAAGTCAGGATGGACATCTGCCAAATTTAACATTCCGGCTATGGTTTCACTATTGCAATTTGGCATCCAAATTTCCTTAACTCCCACTGCTTTTGCTCTTTGGAGTATCTGCTCTATATCTTCAGTAAATTGCTCATCATAAATATGAGCGTGAGTCTCTATCATTTAGCTATCACTGTTTTGCATGCAAGATACCAAATAGCCCTTCCACATACAGAACTTTAAGCATTAGAATTCGGAATTTTAGAATTATAATTACTCCGATTAAACGTAACTTTGCAGTTTACGACACAAAAAAACTACCATTGCAAAAAGTGCTTAATCCTAAAAATAAGACAATTCTTACAGACAGCAGATTCCTGTCAAACCCTTCTGAAACCCTATTTATAGCTATTAAAGGGGATAGACATGACGGTCATAAATTTATAGAACATCTCATAAATGAAGGCGTTAGGGAGTTTGTGGTCGAAAAGGAATGGCTTAAAGAGCACCCGGGAATGAAGGATAAGGCCGCATTCTGGCCAGTAGATAATACGGTAAATGCTTTACAGGCTCTTGTAAAAAAACATAGAGAAAGTTTCAGTTTACCTGTGGTGGGTATTACAGGTAGTAATGGAAAAACTATCGTTAAAGAATGGCTCTCCGTAATTGTTCAAAATAGCTTCTCGTTGGTTAAAAGCCCACGGAGTTATAACTCCCAGATTGGTGTACCACTCTCTGCTTGGCAAATTAACGAGCATCATGACTTAGGTATCTTTGAAGCGGGAATATCTCAACCCGCAGAAATGCAAAAACTACAAGATGTCTTGCAGCCAGAGATAGGTATCTTTACAAATATAGGCTCTGCTCATAACGAGGGTTTTAGAAGTATAAAGCAAAAGATAACAGAAAAGCTTAGACTCTTTAGACATTCAAAGCAGCTCATTTACTGCCAAGATTATACAGAACTACACGAAGAAATAAGGATTTTCCTTTCCGCTGTTAATCCAAAAATAGAGCTTATCGCTTGGTCTAAAAACCAAAAAGGGGCTATTCAAATTGAAGTTTCTAAAAAGAAAGATTTCAGCCTTCTTAATATTTATTGGAAAGGCGAGGATTATAAAATTCGCGTACCTTTTACCGATGATGCATCCTTAGAAAATGTCATCCATTGCTTTTTTGTGGCTTTTATTGTTCTAAGGAAGAAATACGCTGAAAGCGAAACCCTGGCAATTATTCAGGCCGGTATTGACAGCTTAAAGCCAATAGCCATGCGGCTAGAGCTTAAAGAGGGCGTAAGAAATTGTTATTTGATTGACGACAGTTATAATAATGATTTTGGAGGATTGGCCATGGCCTTAAACTTCATGAATCAGCATCACATCAACAGAAAGAAAACCATTATTCTAAGCGATGTATTACAATCTGGGCTCAAAGATAGAGAACTGTATCTAAAGATAAATGACTTATTGATAGGTGCTGGTGTTGATAAAATTATAGGAATAGGTCCTAAAATCTCTAAAAATGCCAGAGCATTCAGAAGAATAACCTGTTATGCCACCGTACCTGAATTCCTTGCCAATCATCCGCTCCATACTTTTAATAATGAACTCATTTTAGTCAAAGGGGCAAGAAGCTTCTCTTTCGAAAAAATCGTTAATCAGCTGGTTAACAAAGTACACGGAACTGTTTTTGAGACCAATTTAGATGCCATTACGCATAACCTCAATTACTATAAAAGTAAGTTAAAACCGGAAACCAAAATTATGGCCATGGTGAAAGCCTCTGCTTATGGAAGTGGTAGTACGGAAATAGCCAGTTTGCTACAATATCACAGAGCCGATTATCTAGCCGTGGCCTATACCGACGAAGGTGTGGAATTAAGGAGAAATGGTATAGAATTACCCATACTCGTTTTAAATACACAACCAGAAACATTTTCTAAAATCTTAGAATATAATTTAGAACCAGAGCTATATAGTTTAAAGAACCTAAAAGAACTGCTCCAATTCTTAGACACCTCAATAGAAACTAACCTTGAAATCAAAGTTCACCTGAAACTAGATACGGGTATGAATAGGCTTGGATTTAAAGAGCAAGATCTCCCAGAAGTTTTAGAACTTATCACTAAGGATAAGAGACTAGAGATTGCCTCCATTTTCAGTCATTTGGCTGGTGCAGATAATAAAACTCATGATGCGTTTTCTAAAGAGCAAATAGCCACTTTTAAGAAACTATCTGACTTTATTATTAGTAAATTAAGTTACAAACCGCTTAGGCATATTTTAAATTCTGCAGGCATTATTCGTTATCCAGAAGCGTCATTTGACATGGTGAGACTTGGCATTGGATTATATGGTATTGAAGCCAATTATGAAGCTCAAGGAGACTTACAAACTGTAGGTACTTTAAAAACTACTATTTCGCAGATAAAAACAGTAAAAAAAGGGGATACCGTGGGTTACGGGAGAGTAGGCAAACCCGACAAAGATGTTCAAATAGCCACCATTGCCATAGGGTACGCAGATGGCTTTGACAGACACCTGTCTGCTGGCAAAGGAAAAGTATGGGTCAATGGCACCCTATGCCCTACAGTAGGAAATGTATGTATGGATATGACCATGATAGACATTACCGAAGCAAAGGCGGAAGAAGGAGATAGTGTGGAAATTTTTGGTTCTCACCAAAGCATCTTCGAAATAGCCCAAACGCTGGAGACTATTCCCTACGAAATACTAACAAAAATAGGACATAGAGTAAAAAGAGTATTTTTTAAAGAATGAAAATTTCTAATGCAAAAAGTACTTTTTTGATAGGAATTGTACTTTTGATAATTACTTTTTTTCTCTTGGTTTGGGCTGCAGTAAACTTAATGCAAAGTAAGTCTCATGAAACGATCTTGCCTTGTGATTGCGTTTCCGTAGTAGATGGAAGAAATTTGTGTGCTCAGTTTAGTTTCCTTCTTGTAGCCGCTTTTTCGTCTTTAACGGCTGTGCTTTTCTTAGTTGTTAAATCAGGAAAAACTCAAAGCTAAACTCTTCTTTATTTAAAATTAGTTATCTTTCTGATGAGTAACTCTTTAACTCATCCATATGAACGCACTAATTAAATCCATAAAACAACATTTTGAAGTTAACAGGCACGAGGCACTGAGCATTATTTTTGGAGTACTTGGCTTTATTATCATAGCCACGGCACTTTTGCTATCCGATAGCTGGTACGACCAAAGCGAAGCAAAGCTAATACTTACAAAGTATGACAATCTAGAACCAAGTTTGTCCAAAATCTTTTCCAAACGAAAGAAAATTAAAGAAGCAACAAACACTATAAACCATCAGCATTTTAACCCGAATACAGTCACTTTTGACGTTTTAGTGAAAAATGGTGTTTCAAAGTATGCCGCCAAAAACCTTATCAATTTTAGAAATAAAGGAAAGGTATATAAAGCCAAAGAAGACCTACTAAAAGTGTACGGTATTTCAGAAGAGACCTATCTAAAAATTGAACCTTATATTGACCTGCCGAGTCAAGAAGAAGATAAAACATACGCTACGTTTGAACGAATCTATGACGACACCACTGCTTCGAAACCAATTTTCAAAGCATATACGCCACCCATTATACAATCCTTTGACCTAAATTTGGCCACCCAAGAAGATTTAAGGCAAATTCGTGGAATTGGCGAAGTTTTTGCCAATAGAATTATTAAATATAGAGATGGCTTAGGAGGTTTTCATGATTTAAAACAAGTGAAAAGCACCTATGGATTGGCGGATAGTACTTACCAAGAATTATTGAAATCTACCTTTCTTAAAGAACCACCTAAAAAAATAAAAATTAATACGATTGAAGAAAAAGAATGGAAATCAACGCTTTTGAAAAACTACCAAAAAAGAGCCATTATTGCTTATAGAAAACAGCATGGCCCTTTTGAGCAGGCAGAAGACTTGATGAAAATCAAAGTACTAACACCCGATTTAATTGAGCGTCTCATTCCATACTTAGATTTTAGTAAGCCAATTTAAAAATGAAAAGAAAATTATTTTATTGTTTCACGCTCTTAGTATTTGTCTTTAATCAAAGCTGTAAAGAGAAAACCGAGGAAGAGATAACTCCTGATCCCATACCAGATCCTGTGGAATTAGAAATCTCTGCGGATTTAGCCATCAGATGGAGTAATACGACACTTAATGTTTTGAAAAACTCTCCTGATAACTCTCCTACTTATGCATCACGGTCTTTGGGTTATATTGGTCTTACCATGTATGAATCCATTGTTAAAGGAAGTATCGTTTTCAAGTCTATAACTCCTAGCTTAAATGGAATTGGTCAAACTCCGGATTTACCGATGGATCAAAAAATTGACTTTGAGGTGGCCTTAAATGCGGGTCAAAAAGAAATCATTCATTCGCTATATCCTCATGCACCTGAAAAAATATCTTCTAAAATTGACTCTCTTTATAACCTTGTTTTAAAAGAAAAACTAGCGGCCTCTGTTTCGCAGGAAACTATAAACGCATCTGACAATTATGGTAAACTGGTGGCTCGTCAAATTTTCGAATGGTCTAAATTAGACAAAGGACATGAGGGTTTTTCTAATACTTTTGATTTCAACTACAACTATCCTAGGGGAGCTACTTATTGGTCGCCCCCCGTGGCTGGTCAATCGAGTATTATGGCTCCAATGCACCCATACTGGGGCAATAACAGAACTTTTGCTTTGGCAAATTCTGCATTGGGAATCCCAACATTCATGGAGTCGAATAAGGACTCGAAAAGTCAGTATTTCATTGATATGAAAATGGTTTACGATAAAAATAATGCTCTTACCCAAGAAGAAAAAGAAATAGCCTTATGGTGGGGAGATGACCCATCAGTTTCGGCAAGCCCTCCCGGCCATTCTTATTATTTAACTGCTAGCTTAATCACTAAGAAAAACTTAAAATTATTTGAAGCTACTTCTGCCTTTGCCAAAGTAGGTATGGCTGCCGCTGATGCCTTTATAAATACCTGGAAATGCAAATATCACTATTACGGTGAAAGACCAGCTAATTTTATAAAAAGGAACATCGATGGCAGGTTTGTCCAATTTTGGCCTGAGCCTCCGTTCCCTGCATTTACATCTGGTCATTCGAGTCAAATAGCCGCCACTACCACCGCCATGATTAGTGTATTTGGAAACAAAATAGAAATAGAGGACGATTTCCATACAGGAAGACCATGGGATAGTACCAGAAGAGTTGAATATAAAACACGTCATTTTAGCTCTCTTACGGAACTGGCAGAAGAATGCGGCTGGTCAAGAATTCTGGGGGGAATTCATACACCTCAAGACAATATAATAGGGTTAGAAGAAGGTAAAAAAATAGGCGACAATATAGTCGCCTTAGATTGGAAATACTAAGAAAAATGCAAAGTCTAAAAATTAGGCTTGAGCATATATTTCCCGTAAAAATCGGTAATAACTTGGATAGCTTCATCGGAAGTATCCACCAGTTTAACGAGGTCCGTATCTTGAGGACTAATATTCCCCTCTTGATCTCCCATTACCTTTTTAATCCAATCAAAAAGACCGCTCCAATAATCTGTTCCGACCAAGACAATAGGAAATCGACCTATTTTCTTGGTCTGAATAAGTGTTAAAGCCTCGAAGAGTTCGTCCATCGTTCCAAAGCCACCGGGCATCACGATAAACCCCTGTGAATATTTCATAAAACACACTTTACGTGCAAAGAAATAGTCGAAGTTTATACTCTTATCAATATCCACATATTTATTTGGAACAGCTTCAAAAGGTAGTTTAATATTCAATCCAATAGATTTTCCACCACTTTGCTGGGCACCTTTGTTTCCTGCCTCCATAATGCCAGGTCCTCCACCTGTAATGACGCCATAACCCTTTTCTACCAACTTTTCCGCTATCTCAACAGACATTAAGTAAAACTTGTGGTCAGGTTTTGTCCTTGCCGAGCCAAAAATGGAGACACTGGGTCCTATTTTTGCCATTTTATCATAGCCTTCTACAAACTCCGCTATGGCCTTAAAAATTTGCCAACTGTCTTGGCTTTGAATCTCACTCCAGTCTTTTTCGGCGAAAGCATCCTTTATTTTATGGTCTTCTTCGTTATTATTTATCATAGTTCGTTGATTGATTTTATAAAGTCATGTACCTTTACGTTTGTTTAAATGTACGCTTTAAAATTAAAAAATTTCTGTCATGAAAATAGCAATCGGTGGTGACCATGCGGGTTTTGAATATAAAAAGTTTATTCTTAGCTGGCTTCAAGAACAAAATTTCGAAACATCCGATTATGGACCTTATTCAACAGATTCTTTCGACTATCCAGACTCCGTACACCCATTATGTAGTGCCATAGAAAAAGGCGAGTACCAGTTTGGTATACTTATTTGCGGTAGTGGAAATGGCGTTTGTATGACTGCCAATAAACACCAAGGAATAAGAGCTGGCTTGGCATGGACTAAGGAAGTGGTAGAACTAACCAGACTTCATAATAATGCCAATGTAATTTGTATTCCGGCTAGATTTGTAGATAAAGGGACCGCACTTGACTTTGTTAAAACTTTCATTTCAACCGAATTTGAAGGAGGAAGACACGGCAGACGCGTTGATAAAATAGCCTGTGTTTAAGTTATTGCTGGGATTATAGGTCTTTTGGCACAAAGTATAAGTTGGTGCCATGCTTTAGATAATCCCCAAAGAAAATAATGCATTAGGAACTAAGCTCAGACTTCACCGTAGTTTTAACAAAAAAGAGAAAGGTAAGAACAACGTTTATGCTTTTAGTATTTGAAACCTAAAGGATTCTGCAGAAATAGTCTATCCAAACCAAGACGCAATAAATTACTTTTTAAGTCCAAGTAATGGCTTTTAATTTTCTGGAAACTGGTAGATAGATAGTTGCTATACCAAGTTTAAGAAACCCCAAAGCCCATTAAACCTTCAGAATTAATCTTTAAGTCTGAAATTTCTGGTTCCCTCTACCCTTTCATACATTTGGGCTAGTTTGGGGATTCTTTTGAAAATAGCAGGAAATACTTGTTCATTATCAATGATAAACTCTGGCCTTTCCTTGGCAAAATTCTCGTCAATTGCTATCAAACTTTCATACACCCCCGGACTCGCTAAATCATACTTTGAGACGCCCCAATTAAGATATGGAGAACCCGATTTTGCCATAAAATAGTCGTCGTTTTTCGAACCTGTCACTAGTATAGATTTATTCACGATATAAGACTTCTCGGTTTTCTTTATGATCCTTATTTCATCAAGATGAACATATCCTGAACCTATGATTGGACTTACGCCAAGATTATTAATTAAAACAACCAAACCTAAGAACGTGAGAAAGACCATTTCTGGCAACATTGTACCCTTGAAGTGAAGGAAGTACCCCGCCATAAAAAAGGCTAAAAATGGGGATAAAGCAAGCAATTGATAAGTCGCCATATTATCCGAAAGGAAAAAGGCAAAAACCGCAAAAATACCCGAAAACACCATAATTTGCTGCTTTCTGTTCTGGAAGTTCGAATATCTAGAATTACCAAAAATCTTAAAAATTCCCAAAACTGCTAAAATCATGGGCAGGGTATAAACCATTAAACCATCAAAAAACTCTATGCCATTCAAAAAGTGAAGTGAAAGACCTTTCTGAATCCAGAAAGAATAAAATTCTTCAAACGAGCCCATCAAATAAAAGAACAATGCCATAATGAACAGTGGCAATGCAAAGCCCAACATTAATAAAATTATTTGATTAAACTTAACCGATGTAAACATAATTAAGCTCAATAAAGCCCAAAATAAAAAGACGGGGAACGGATACCAAAATAGGGAACCAATGCCGAGATATAAGCCCATTTCAAAAATGGGTTCGGAGCTACCGTCATTATTTTCAATATGCCTGAAGATGCTATTGATGGCTAAAAGTAAGAACGTAGTAGCGAGTAAGGCAGGAGAAAGTTTATTGGCATCAAAAGATAAAGACATCGCAATGGCATAGAACAAGCCTGGAAGGTAATTTCTTTCAATAAAAGCCCTGTTATTATTAATGATAATGGTGAAAAGAACAGCCTGAATAAACACAATGCAGAAAGAAACGATCTCATGAAAATATTGGCCTCTGCCAAACAAAAAATCTATAAGACCATAAAAATAGGCACTCAGAGGACCAGTATTAGTCCATATCTCTTTATATAAACTTTTGTCTGAATTTAAGCGTTCGCCTATTAACATCCATTCCAGTTCTGTATTAAGAACTGGTAAAACGTTAAATATATAGAGCACTTTAAGCAAAAAAAGTACTACCAATAAGGATAAAACGTGAAAAAAAGTATTTGCTCTAAAAAAGGTTATCAACTGCCTTAACTTTTATCATTAAAAAGGCAAAATTATACTTTTGACGAGCGATTAACCAAAATAAACAAGGATATTTGCAAAGAATTAGAATAGTGCATTTTACACTTCACATTCATGGAAAATAAGAGACAGAAACAAATTGCCCGTCAAATCCAAAAAGACTTAGGTGAAATATTCCAAAAAGACCTAAAAGATGTCATTGGCTCTGCATTTGTGACTATTACAGATGTACAGACAACGCCGGATTTGGCTATCGCCAGAATTCATTTAAGCTTCTTGATGGTAGAAAACAAGGAGGAGCTTCTTGAAAAAATAAAAGACAACGGTAAAAAAATAAGAGGTTTGTTCGGAGAAAGGGTAAGAAACCAATTCAGAATAGTACCTAACTTTCAGTTTTATATTGATGAAACTGCCGCATATGCCCAGAAAATGGATGAGCTTTTTTCTACTTTAGACATCCCGTCTGAAGAAACAGAAATAGACGAAGACCTCTATCCCAACTAAGACTATTTCATGAATCTCTCTTTTCACATTGCGAAAAAATATTTTTTCTCTAGAAAGAAAAGAGGGTTTATTCATTTCATTTCTTTGATTTCAATGTTAGGCGTTTGCGTTGGCACAGCTTCATTGATTATTGTTTTGTCTGTTTTTAATGGTTTGGAAGAACTTAACAGAACCATTTTCAAAAGCAGCGACCCAGACATAAAAATTGAATCTGCTCATCGAAAGACATTTGATTTTGACCCAGTAGTTTTCAAGAAAATTACCGAAATCGAAAACGTAAAAAATGTTATTCAGGTTATTGAAGACAACGCCTTAGCCAAAAGAGAAGAAGACCAGATTATCGTTCAGGTTAAAGGGGTAGACAGTACCTTTCAAAACCATTCTCAATTAAAGGAAAGCCTGATTGATGGAGAACTTCTTCTTAAGTATGAAGAAGAAAATTATGCATTTGTAGGTGGTGGCGTTTTTAGCACACTTAATTTACAAAGTTTTAATTACCTCAGGCAATTACAGTTATGGTATCCCAAAAACCAAAAACTAAATGTACTGGATCCCGAGAATAACATTAACAAAATAACTTTACCAATTTCTGGGGCTTTTGTTTTGGAGCAACAATTTGACAACCTCGTTTACATTCCGCTCGATCTAATGGAACAGTTGACCGAAATGAAGGGTAAAAGAACCAGCTACGAGATTCAAGTTTCTGACGACAAAGATCTTCAAAGAATTAAATCATCTGTAAAAGAAATTCTTGGTAATGATTTTGAAGTGAAAGATCGCGACGAACAAAACGCCAGCCTTTACAGAGCCATTAAAATTGAAAAACTCTTTATTTTCATCGCTCTTTTATTCATTATAGGCATTGCGAGTTTTAATATTTTCTTTGCCTTAACCATGTTGGTTCTGGATAAGAAAGAAGACATCAAAACACTTTCTGCCTTGGGTGCTAGCGAATCTCTTGTCAAAAGAATCTTTCTTTCAGAAGGCGGCATTATTTCATTATCAGGTGGCAGCATAGGTCTGTTAATTGGTGTAGGTATTTGCTGGAGCCAAATGCATTTTGGTTGGCTAAAAATGGGTATGGAATATGCCATTGTTGATGCCTACCCTATTTTATTGAAAACATCTGACGTCATTATATCTATTATCGGAATAACTTTAATCGCATTTTTAGCTTCGTACTTTCCAGCAAAAAAAGCCGTTAAGTTTATGAACGAATCACTATCTACTACTACATAAAAATGAAAAAAATCTTCTTGCTTGGCTTAATGTTATTCTGCCAATCGGTTTCTGCTCAGTATCTACAACTTTTGGACGACTCGCAAAATTGGATTTTAAAAACCGCTGACATTAGTAGTGATCAGCTGGTTTTTGTCAATTACGAAAAAAAGAAAGTGGACCTCAATACCATGATCTGGAAGTTTTTACCAAATGGTAGGCTAGACTACGACTATCAAAGCAGTGAAGACGTTTTTGCATGTGCTGGCGTTAATTTTTTAGATATGGATGTGGATGAAAGTAGATGGGCTTACAATCCTGTTACTTTGGTACTAACCTTACAAATAAAAGGTGGCTACGCGAGCCTTGACGATTTTGTTTTCAAAAGGGAATACAAAGTAGGAATGCTTAGCGAGAACAATGGTTACGGATACACGCTAACCTTAGAAAAGGAGCAATATTTCAATGATTTAAAGAAATAAAAATGCAATGATGAGAATTTGGGGATTTATCTTTTTACTATTTTCTGTAGCACAAACTGCTTTAGCCCAAAATGTTTACCAATCCTCAGAAACTAAATATTTTGACTTAATTCATACCAAACTTAATGTAACGCCCGACTGGAAAACAAACCATTTGCTTGGTGAGGCCACACTCACATTAAAGCCATGGTTTTATGCTCAGGAAGAATTGGTTTTAGATGCTAAAGGCTTTGAAATCAAAACCGTAAAAGTAAACGGCAGTACTGTAGTATATAAGTACGACTTGGCGAAACTCCGAATCCCTTTAGGTAGACCATATCATGCTAAAGAAACCATAGAAGTATATATTAACTATATAGCTAAGCCAGACGAGCTTAACGAAATTCCACAATTTAAAGATTTAGAATTTAAAGGTTTGTATTTTGTTAACCCTGCTAAAAGCAAACCACAGCAAATATGGAGTGAGGGAGAAACAGAATATAATTCTTGCTGGTTTCCGACACTGGACGCTCCAAATCAAAAACACACACAAGAGATTTCATTAACCGTTCCTCAGCATTTTGAGACCTTATCTAATGGTTTATTAAAAGAGACTAAGAAAAACGATAACGGCACCAAAACGGACACGTGGGTTCAAGATATTCCTCATGCTGTTTATCTTACTAGTATAGTGGCTGGTGAATTTAGTAAAGTAGTGGATACTACTTTTACCAACTTTGAGATAAGCTACTACGTAGAACCCAAATACAAAGAAAATGCTTATCAAATTTTTGGCAGAACACCAGAAATGATAAAGTATTTTGAAGCACTGCTTCAGACACCCTATCCATGGAAAAAGTATGCTCAAATAGCCGTTAGAGACTATATAAGTGGAGCTATGGAAAATACCACAGCCACAACACACGGCAGTGGAATCCAGAAAAATAGTAATCAGATAGTAGATAATAATGATGACGGCGTTATAGCACATGAACTTTTCCATCATTGGTTTGGTGATTTTGTCACCGCCGAATCATGGGCAAATTTACCTTTAAACGAGGCATTTGCAGATTATTCTGAATACTTATGGGCTGCTAAGAAATATGGTAAAGACGAAGGCGACTGGGTAAACTACATTGCTTTAAATCAATACCTCAACGAAGCCGAAACCAAGCAAGAACCTGTTATAAGATATGGATATGCCGATAAAGAAGATATGTTTGACAGCCACTCTTACTCAAAAGGTGGGAGAATTCTTCATATGCTTAGAAACGAGGTGGGAGACGAAGCCTTTTTTCTGGGTTTAAAACTTTATCTGGAAGAGAACAAACTAAAAAATGCCGAAATAGGTAACTTGAGAATGGCCTTAGAGGAAATCACAGGTAAAGACCTTAACTGGTTCTTTGACCAATGGTTTCTTAAACCTGGGCATCCAAGGTTAGACGTAAAACATAGTTTTGAAAAAGGAAAGCTAAAGATAGAAATTGAACAAGTCTTAGACTCAGTCAATAACCTCATTTATAAATTACCGCTATCCATAGAAATTGGAACAGAAAATGGTCCTGTGATTAGGGAGCTTCTAGTTGAAAAAGAGGTAGGAAGTTTCACTATTCATTTGGATAAAAAACCATCTTACGTCATCATAGACCCAAACTCTTATGTCTTAGCTGAAATAAATCAAGAGCAATCTGAAAAGGAACTTTATGCTCAATTTGAGAAATCAAAATCAATGATTGCAAGACTTAGAGCATTTGACCAAATTACCGCAGAAGAAGAAACAGAAAACGAGCTGGCGGTGAGTCAGATGTATGATAAAGACAAAAGGAATCTTACGCTGAGGGCTCTAAACGATGAGTTCTGGAAAATAAGAGAACTGGCTACTCATAAATTCTTTAATTATGATGGCGAGGATTTCTTAAAGGTGGAGAAATCTTTACAATCTTTAATCAGTACGGACGGAAAATCTCAGGTAAGAGCAGCGGCTATTTTAGCCATGAAAAACTTCCTAAATCCGCAAAATGATTTACTCTTCAGAAAGGCTCTGGCGGACACTTCCTATACGGTTAGAGCTGCCGCTTTGGAGGCTATTTTAATAAATCAGCCGCCAGACGCTGACAAGCTCACTTCAGAACTACAAAACATAGATGATGTCAATATTTTCTCTGCAGTAGCCAATTATAAGGCGTCGCAAGCCAAAGCAGAGGATTTTCAATGGTTTGTAGAAAAACTAGGTCTGCTGGATGGTGCCGAACTATACCAAACCATGGGCATTTTTGGTTCTTACATCGTCAGTACAGATAATGAAACCCAGCTTAAAAGTATTCCTTTCTTAAAAGATATTGCCATTCATCAGGCTACTTGGTATGGTAGGTTTTCTGCGGCTCAAGCATTAATGCTCCTTTTAGATTTAAATGAATCAAAGCAAGCTTTAAAAGAGGTTGTTGCAGCAGAGAAAGAAGAAAGATTAAAAAACATCTATTCCCAAATTCCTTTAGATTAATGAATATCAAAGACCGCCTAAATTTTGCAAGCAAACTAAGCCCTAAAAGGTTTTGGAATGCCATTGGCATCTTAGGCAGTTATGGCATTTCTAAAATCACTAAGAAGCCAAATATCATTGGTTTGCCATTGGCCATCGGTTTTGAGCCTACCACCAGTTGTAACCTTCGCTGCCCAGAATGCCCTAGTGGCCTGCGGTCTTTCACCAGACCTACAGGCATGCTTCAAAAGGAACTTTACGAGAAGGCTATTGAAGAACTAAAAGATACTTTAATTTACCTTACATTCTATTTTCAAGGAGAACCCTATTTGCATCCAGATTTTCTTGAAATGGTCAAATTTGCGTCTGACAGAAAAATCTATACCGCCACCTCCACAAACGCACATTATCTTACACCAACTGTGGCAGAGAAAACAGTGAATTCGGGCATTGACAGAATTATAGTTTCTATAGATGGAACCACCCAAGAAACCTATCAGCAATACCGTGTAGGTGGTAAATTGGAAAAAGTTTTGGAAGGCACTAAAAACTTAATTGCTGCTAAAAAGCGATTAAAATCCAAAACGCCTCATGTTATTTTTCAGTTTTTGGTAGTCAAGCCAAATGAACATCAGATAGCCGATGTTTACAAACTAGCGGACGAACTAGGTGTAGATGAAGTAAGACTCAAAACCGCTCAAATATATGAGTATGAAAACGGCAATGAACTGATTCCGACCATTGATAAATACTCCAGATACAAAGACAATGAGGATGGTACTTTCAGCATCAAAAACAAGCTACTAGACCACTGTTGGAAAATGTGGCACAGCTGTGTGATCACTTGGGATGGAGCCTTGGTACCTTGCTGTTTTGACAAAGATGCCGAGCACCCGATGGGTACCTTACAAGATAACACCTTCAAAGAAGTATGGAATTCGCCTGCCTACACCAATTTCCGCAAGGCCTTAATATCTTCTCGATCTGAGGTAGAAATTTGCAAAAATTGTAGCGAGGGAGCTTTGGTTTAGAAGAGCACAAGACTATCTTAGCAAAGCCTTATAAGGCTAAAACTCAACTATATTTTTCGCAATACATACATCAATATTGACGATATGAAACAACTTTTATCTCTACTTATATTTATTTCATTTTTATCTTCTCCTGTTTTCGCTCAAAAGTTTACGGACATAACGCCTAAAACGGACCTTGATAGGACTAGTAATATCAAGACGATAGAATATTCTGATTTTGATGGCGATGGCGATATTGACCTAGCAGTTTCTGGTAGTTACAATTCTTCTTCCAATGTCAGTCAAAACATTATTGGGATTTACAAAAATGACGGCCAGGGAAACTTCTCACTGGATTTAGAACAAGATGTTATTTATACCGCCTCGGTTAATTTTAAAATCAAAGATTTAGATTTTGACGGAGACGACGATATTTTCTTTGTAGTACTAGAAGATGATTCTGATACGACACAAATATTTTATTACCACACTTTAACTAGTGATGGAAAAGGAAACTTTACAGACCGAAAGTTTAAACTAGCTGCTCCTGCAATGGAAAATTATAACATTGACCTTGGCGATTTTGATGGAGATAGTGACTACGATTTACTGCTTACTGGGAGCATGAGAGAATTACGTGATGATTCTGGAAATGGGTTTTATTCAACAGCATTCAGAGGCCATAGTTTTTTATTCGAAAACCAAAATAAGAGTAATTTCGCCATAATCGAGAGCTCAAACATTGATGGATACTATAGTGCAAAGGCCGTATTTGCAGATTTAGATGGAGATTCAGATATGGATTTTATTATTAGTGGAACGCCTTATTATTACATTGACGAAGGATTTGGCACTAGCGTATACTTAAACAATGGGAATAAAACATTCTCAAAAAAAGATGGTGATGATTTTTCATTCACATCAATCGAATCAATGACAGGAGGAGCTCGCCAACTTGCTCTAAACGACATTGACTTAGATGGGGATCTTGACTTAGTTATGTCAATGGTAGAAGTAGGGTTTTACTATACCAAGACTAAAGTATTTAAAAACGATGGGCTTGGAAACTTTACAATCATTGGCACTTCCCCTTTTGAAAACTATAGTGCAAATTTTGAATTCATAGATTTCAATGAAGATGGTTATGACGACATTATAATGTCAGGAAAACAGAATTTAGGTTTTGGTTCTGGCTACTTCTTTGTACCAAGAACGGAGCTTTTCCTCAATAATAAAGGACAAGGCTATGTAAAAGACACGCTAGTCACTTTTGAGGATTTGGGAGGTTTGATCAAATGTTTTGATTTTGACAATGACGGTTTCAGGGATGTTTTAACGTATGGTAGAAATCATGTTATCTCTTCAAATGAAGATTTTTTAACCTTCTACTTGAATAAAAAAAATGAAAGCTTTAAAACTCTATCTAAAAGCTTCTTTGGAGATTTAACGCAAATAAAAAACACTTCATTAAATTTTAATGCTGACGCATTCCCTGACATACTAATAGCAGGAGTTAATGAAACTGGTAAACCAGAAACTAGATTATATCTGAATTTAGATGGCACCGGAAGTTTGGTTCGGGAAACAAACCACCCCTTCCCTTCTCTTGACAATACCATAATGCTATCTAAAGACCTTAATAATGACGGTTTTGAAGATTTGGTTTTCGTTGGTTTTGACTCTTTAGGTCTTGGACAATTTCAGCTTTTCTTAAAAAACAATGAAGGCACATTTGCGTCAAGTAATAAGGCTGATTTTCAATCTGAAAAAATTAATCAATTGGAAGCCGTAGATATTAACCAAGATGGTTGGATGGACTTAGCACTTACTGGCATTTCTAATGACAGTGCGTTTTTATATGTTCTATTCAATAACCAAGATGGTGCTTTTGATTGGCAGAATCAAAGTGAAATATTTAATGATAACCTGGAGGACATACAATTTGGAAATATTGATGGAGACAAATACCCGGACATGCTCATTAAAAATGGGAAATTTGAACAAGTTGCAGGTTTTTATGAGCATTATATAAACACTTTTACTAATCCGAATGGCTTAGGTTATTCCTCTTCAAATTTAAAATCCTCATTACATACCGGTTACCTTACTTCTAATCCCAAGTATCATTTAATTGACACTGATAAGGATGGTGATGATGATATCATTTCCATACTTACCTATGCTGGAGGAAATTCTAGCCATGTCGAGTATACGAATTTCGAAAATATTGACGGGCATTTTATAAAAAAAGCATTTGAGAATTTATATACAGGACACTCAATTGCAACTTTAACAGCTGATTTAAACAATGATGAAACGGAAGATTTTTTAGGTTTATCTTATACAACTTCTACCAATAGATACATCAGACCAAAGCAGAGATATCAATATTCTTCAAAGATGTTAGTCAACATTGATAACGTTTTAATGAAAGAAACCACTTGTCCATCTTTTAAAAATTATAAGCAAGCAGAAATTCAAACAGCCGATTACAATGCAGATGGAAACACTGATATTATAATTACTGGAATTGACTTATCTGGCAAACCTTCAATCACTATTTATCTTAATGATGGTTCACATTTACCATACACAGCAGATAAAATCAACGCTTGCGACTCAACAACTTGGTTAAATGGCAAAACATATACATCCAATAACTTTGAGGATGTCTACCCTCCAGTACATGAAAGCTATTCCACCAGTCCTACGCTAAACTGTGACCCGAGAACGATGCTTTATCTAACAATGGGTAAAAGCGATAACTGGATAGATACCGTAAACGCCACAGGCGAATACCAATGGATAGATGGTAACACCTACTATGAAAGTAATAACACCGCCACCTATACTTTAACAAATCAGTCTGGCTGTGACTCTACTGTTAGCTTAAATCTTACGCTGATTCCATTAGCAAATGAGATGGAATCATCGGTTACTCTTTTCCCTAACCCAAGCGGAGAACAACTAAAGTTTGACCTTGGACATGAGCCTGAAGAAAACCTTGAATATCAAATTTTCAATACCTCAGGTTTGGAGATGAAAACTTGGGAAAGTAATCTCGAGGAACAAGTGATAGACATTAGCCAAATACCTTCTGGAACCTATATCATCAAATACCAAGAAGGTCTTAAAAGCCAATCTTTGAAGTTTGTTAAGCGATAAAAAATATCAAGAAGTATGCACCGGCAATTCCCCTGGCATCCCCCACTCTGCCCAGCTTCCGTCATAAACAGCGGCGTTTTTATAGCCTGCTATTTCGGCTGCTAGGGCAATAACTGAAGCCGTTACACCAGAGCCGCAAGTCATTACCAGATTTTTATTTTCTAATTGATAGTTATCAAAGATTACTTTCAACTCCTCTTCAGATTTCATGTAAATGTCATTTTGAACCGAAGGAAATGGCAAACAAACTGAATTAGGTATATGACCTCCTCTTAAACCGGCTCTTGGTTCAGGAGCCGTTCCGTCAAATCGTCCCTGTGACCTTGCATCCATTATTTGGAATGTCTTATTATCAATAATTGACAAGACATCTTCTGCTTTATAAAACAGGCTTTTATTGGCTTTAGCCTCAAAGTCTCCCTTCTCCACTTTTGGCCATTCGGCTTTCACCGTTTCAAAACCTGCTTCTTTCCACGCTGGATACCCTCCACTTAAGACGTAAACATGCTCGTGCCCCATGGCTCTAAACATCCACCAAGCTCTAGCACTTCCATAAGTACCCACTTGGTCATAAACCACAATGATGGAGTCTTTATTGATACCAATATTTTGAGCGGCTACTGTAAAATATTCATCAGAAGGCATCATGTGTGGTAAATCAGTATCTAAGATGCTAAAGTCAGCATTGATATCCATCATTACAGCATTCGGGATTTTAAAACCAGACTCCCAGTCATCGGAAGCATTCACTGGCTTCATCTTAGATTCTACCACAATTACTTTAGAATCTTCCTGCTGTCCTGCCAGCCATTTAACACTTACCAAAGGGATATTTTGCATTTGCATACGCTTTGTCTATTATTAGTCTTCATCAATTAATCGAAATTTAAGAGCATTTCCTTAGTTTTGCGATGCATTTGAGGGATTTAATGCTTTATGAAGAAAATTCAGTTTAAATCTTCCTATTAAATAACCCTATATTCAGATTTTCTTAGAACAAAAAAGGATACAATCATGTCGGCACCAGCCACAACGCTTCAGGATATCATTGCTCACGCAAAAGAATACGGTTTTGTATTTCCATCTTCAGAAATTTATGACGGTCTTCAGGCTGTTTATGATTATGGACAAAACGGTGTAGAATTAAAAAATAATTTGAAAACGGTATGGTGGAAAGCCATGACGCAGCTTCACGACAATATTGTTGGGGTAGATGCGGCTATTTTCATGCATCCATTAACTTGGAAAGCTTCTGGTCATATTGATGGTTTTAACGACCCTATGATTGACAATAAAGACAGCAAGAAAAGATACCGTGCCGACCAACTTTTAGAAGGTAAAGCCGAATTATTATCAAATGCTGGCAAAGAAGACGAAGCCAATGCCCTTTTAGCCAAAATGGGTAAACTTTTAGGTGATGAGGATCATGAGGCCGTAAGAGAATTGATTATTTCTGAGAACATTGTCTGCCCTGTTTCAGGAACCTTAAACTGGACTGAAGTTCGTCAGTTTAACTTGATGTTTTCTACACAAATTGGTTCTGTGGCTGATGATTCTAGCACTATTTATCTTCGTCCAGAAACTGCTCAGGGTATTTTTGTCAATTTCTTAAATGTTCAGAAAAGCGGCCGTATGAAAGTACCTTTTGGTATTTCTCAGATTGGTAAGGCTTTTAGAAATGAGATTGTAGCTCGTCAATTCATTTTCAGAATGCGTGAGTTTGAACAAATGGAGATGCAATTCTTCGTTCGCCCTGGCACAGAAATGGAATGGTATAAACAATGGAAAGAAACACGTTTGAGTTTCCACAAAGCCATAGGACTACCAGCAGATAGTCTAAAATTCCATGACCACGATAAACTGGCTCACTATGCCAATGCCGCTGTGGATATTGAATATAAGTTCCCATTTGGTTTCCGTGAGATAGAAGGTATCCACTCTAGAACGGACTTTGATTTGAGTAATCATCAAGCCCTTTCTAAGAAAAAGCAGCAGTACTTTGACCCGAATATTGACCCTGAAACTAATAAGCCCTACGGAAACTACATTCCTTATGTGGTAGAGACCTCTGTGGGTGCAGATAGACTTTTCTTAGCTACTTTCTGTAATGCTTTCACAAAAGAAATGGTAGGAGAAGGCGACAAGCAGAAGGAAAGACTTTACCTAAAACTTCATCCTGCTCTTGCTCCAGTAAAAGCAGCGGTTTTGCCTTTAGTGAAAAAAGATGGGCTAGCAGAAATTGCAGAAGAAATAGCGAATTCTTTAAAATCTTCTTTTAGAACCGTATATGATGATAGCGGAGCTATTGGAAAGAGATATACTCGTCAAGATTTAATAGGCACGCCATTTTGTATTGCGGTTGATTATGAAACAAAAGACGACAACTGCGTTACCATTAGACATAGAGACTCTATGGAGCAAGAGCGTGTGCCAATTTCAGAATTAAAAGAAAGAATAGGCAAAGAAGTGGCCATGGAGCGTATTTTGGAAGCTATCTAAGCATCATTTCATTGATTTAAGAGAGGGAGCACAACGTGTTTCCTCTCTTTTTGGCCAGAAAACTTGACAAGTGTCAAAAAAAATACGACATTTGAATAAAGGAAAATAGGATGGTAGAAGATAAAAAATATAATGTGCCTGATGATAATAATAGCCTAAACATTGCGGAAGAAGCTATGGCGGGTTATGGTTATGCATATGTTGCCAACTTACCAGTAAGCCAGAGTTTCACTCAAAAAGACTGGTCAAATTTCCTTCATATTTCAGAGCGTACTATCATAAGATACCGCGAGCAAAACAAAAAATTTGACCCACTCCAAACGGATAGAATAATACTCTTAGGGCATCTTTATGATTTTGGTTTAAGTATTTTCGGTAATGAAAACACCTTTAATCAATGGCTAATTAATAAAAACCTCGCTCTAGGTGGCCGTACGCCCAAAGAGCTCTTAGTTACCTCTTTTGGTATTAACATGGTTAAAGATGAAATAGGCCGCATAGCTCATGGTGTGCTGGCATGATAGTCTATCGTTTAGCTTCCGGGCCTTATAAGGATGATATTTCTGGTACAGGGGCAAGACTATTTGGTGGTAGATGGAACAGCAAAGGCATCCAAGTCCTTTACACCTCGTCTTCCATAGCACTTTGCACCGTAGAAATTGCGGTTAGAACTCCGCTGCATAGCTTGCCTATGGATTATTTCTTAATCAAAGTTTATATACCCGACGACTTAGCCATCTACCAGATACCAAACGAAGTTCTTCCTGACAAGTGGGATATACTTCCTCATGGAGATTTCACTCAAAGACTTGGCGATAGCTTTTTAAAAAAAGGTAATTACCTCCTCATGAAAACACCTTCTGCATGTGTAGCTGGTGACTTCAATTATCTTATTAATCCTTTCCATCCCGATTTTGATAAAGTAAAAGTTATTGAAATACAACCCTTTGAGTTCGACTCCCGATTATTCAAGTAAAGGTTGTCCAAAATAAATAGTTGAATTCATATGCTTTACCTTCAGAATTCTCTTTTGTCCAATATTTTGCTCGAGTCAAGCCATCATCAATTCTAATTTTTCTTATTTTAGGGTATAAATAAATATTACTTGATGAAATCAACCCTTTTACTCGCCTTACTTCCTTGTGCCTTCATGTTTAGCTGCTCTAATCAACCTAAAGAGACGGAAGAAAAAAACGAAAATACTGCATCAACCCCTCCTACCCTAAGCCTTGCTTGGGAAACTGACACTACCCTAATTACACCGGAATCTGTTATTTATGATGCCGCAAATGATGTCTATTATGTCAGCTGCATAGGTGTAGGAAGAGGTGCCGATTTTGATGGAGATGGCTACATCGCCAAGATTGGTCCAGATGGAACAATCATAGACAACCACTGGATTAAAAACTTAGACGACCCAAAAGGTCTAGCCTTAGTAGGGTCTACACTTTATGCCACGGATCTTAACAAATTGGTTTCTGTAGATGTAAATACAGGAGAAACCACCATAGAAATAGTAGAAGGGGCTAAATACCTAAACGATGCCGCATCTACCCCAGCGGGCGACATTCTTTTAACCGATTCTGATTTAAACACAGTCTTTCAAATCTCATCTGGTGAAACTAAAGTGGTTTATGCAGATACTACTTTAGGCCGTCTTAATGGCATTTTTCACGAATCTGGCCGAAATTTATTAGCAGGTTTTAACTCTGGAAAAATATTTGCTCAGAGCGGTTCAGAATTAAGTGTACTTGCTGATGGAATGCCAAAAGCAGATGGCATTGAAGCCATAGGTGATGGTTATTTCATTTCTTGCTGGAGCGGACACATCTATTATCTTGATAAAAACTGGAAAAAGACTCTACTAAAGGATACTTCAGCCGAAGGAATTGGAGCAGCAGACATAGATTACATTGCTGATAAAAAGCTACTGGTAGTACCTACATTCTTTGGCAATAAAGTAGTTGCCTATCATGTGAAATAGGAGGTTTATCTCCTATTCATTTTTCAACCCATAATAATGACAACAAGAAGAGAATTTCTTGGTAAAGGTTCTATGAGCCTACTAGGTTTAGCCGCTCTACCCACTATACTAAGCCAATGCCAGTCTACTAAAAATACTAGTATTTTAGACACTTTCAGCTTTCCTAGAACGAGCCCTGAATCTCAAGGTATTTCTTCTGAGTCATTGATCAACTTTATAAATGCCACAAAAAAATCAGGTCTTGAATGGCATAGTTTTAAGATCTTAAGACATGGCAACGTTTTGGCCGAAGGCCACTGGAAACCATTCAAAGAGGAATATAAGCACACCCTTTATTCTCTCAGTAAAGCCTTTACCAGTACCGCTATTGGGCTTGCTGTAAAAGAAGGAATTATAAGCGTAGAAGACCAAATCCTTTCCTTTTTCCCCGACCAACTTCCCGCTGTAATTGACGATAAACTGAAAAGCCTAAAAGTTAAACACCTCCTTACCATGAACTCTGGTCATGATACCGAAACTATGGAAAGTATGAGAGCCAATGAAGGGCAGAAAACGTGGGTGGCGTCTTTCCTGGCTCAGCCTTTAACTCACGAGCCTGGCACTCATTTCTTTTATAATACCGGTGCCACTTATGTTTTAGGAGCTATCATTCATGCCAAAACGGGACAAACTCTATCGGAATACCTTAAACCAAGGTTCTTTGACAAGCTAGAAATAACAGGTTACGACTGGGAAACTTCACCAGAAGGACTCAACACTGCGGGTTATGGACTAAGAGTTAAAACCGAAGATATTGCAAAACTAGGTCAGTTTTATCTTCAAAATGGTACTTGGAAGGGCGAAGAAATCCTTTCCGAAGCATGGGTGGCTGAAGCGACAAAAAAGCAAACAGCATCTCAGCAAGGTGACGGAGATTGGTCTCAAGGTTATGGTTATCAGTTTTGGAGATGCAAACCAGAGCCCGGTTTCTATAGAGGAGACGGAGCCTATGGCCAATACTGTATCGTGATTCCACAATATGACATGACTATAGCCGTGACTTCGGAATCTTGGGATATGGGGAAATCTATGCAGGTAATCTGGGATAATGTACTTCCTGCAGTGCAAGAAGAAGCTCTTCCCGAAAATGCTAAAGCAGAAAAGGCGTTAAAGGATTTATGCCAAAAGTTAGAGATTGCTGTACCTAAAAACCAAAATACCTCACCTAATGCTTCCAAAATAAATGAGCAGGTTTTCAAAGCTTCTGAAAATAGTTATGGCATAAAGTCTATCCAATTTGATATAGCAGAAGACCAAGGCCAAATTATTTTTGATACGGAAGAAGGAGAGAATAAATTAATGTTTGGTATAGAAAATTGGATAACCAATGATGCCTATGCTCTCAATAACTTCCCAATTAAGAATAGAATTCATGTGCCTTCTTTAATAGCTGCTTCCGCCACATGGTTAAATGATGACACAATACAGATTACTAGAAAATTTGTGGAAGCCATACATGGAGATACGCTTATTTGTAATTTTAAAGATGGTAAACTAGACATTGCGTTTAATAATTCCATTTCGCAAAACACACATAATGGAGAAGATGAAAGAGTCCATTTAAAAGGTGTAGCTTAGTGGATGGAACATCATTTAAAATATGAAACACAGATTTTAGCATCACCAAAAAATAGATAACCACTTTCTACGAAACTTTTATTGATTAATTTCAAACTACACCGCAAGTTTTTTAAGTAACCAACATCTAAATATAAAACAGCAATTAATTTAGCAAAGTGTCACTTATTAAATGTGAATTCATTCGTGGAGAATAAGTCATCATTAACAGCCATATCTTTATTAAATTAAGCTTAAATAAAACTTTTTTTGAACGAAAAGGATCTTATACTTCAGCTCAAAGACGGGCAAGAATCCGCTTTTCGGAGTATTGTAGAATTATACCAAGACCGTGTTTTCAACACCGTGGTATCTATTACGCAAAACACCTTAGAGGCTGAAGATATATGCCAAGAAGTGTTCATAGAGGTATACCAATCTGTGCAAAAATTTAGGGGTGACTCTAAATTGAGCACATGGATTTATAGAATTGCTTCTAACAAATCGCTAGAGTTCTTGAGGAAGAACAAAACTCAAAAACGATTCGCATTTGTTAAAAGTATATTTGGTGTGGATGAACAGATTCAACATCAGTCTGTAAATTTCATTCATCCTGGCGTACAATTGGAAGACAAAGAAAGAGCAAGCAAGTTGTTTGAGGCTATTAACAAACTTCCTGACAGTCAACGAATAGCCTATACCTTACATCATTTAGAAGGATTAAGTTATCAAGAAATTTGCGAAGTTATGAAGCTAACAAAATCGTCTGTGGAATCATTGCTCTTTAGAGCCAAACAAAACTTAAAGAAATTATTGGAGAAATTTTACGAAGAAGAATATGGAAACTAACAAGAACCAAGAAATAGAAAAAACGCTTGGCATTGTCAATCAGATACAGAAAGCGGAAATGCCAGATTTTTTCTATACCAGATTAAAAGCCCGAATGGAAAACGAATTGGTAACAAACCCGAAACTTAATTGGGTGTTAAAACCTTCTTTTGCCATCCCAATATTAACTGTTGTCTTGATGATTAATGTGGTGACCGTAAGCAAACTGATTCAAAAGAATGATAGTGCTTCAAATAGCCAAACGGTCATAGAATCTTTCCAATCCGATTATAACCTCAACTCAAATTATGGTCTGGAAATTTACTAGAGAAATACACTATAGTTCGTCTGAGAAGTCAATTTATAGCCAAGACTTAAGGACTATAAAAAACATGAAAAAATGCAAAATGTAAACATAAAATGGCTTTGGTTTTTAGGCGTTTTACTCCTCTTAAATTTAGGATTATTGCTCTTTCTTATACTGGGAAATGGTGATACCCGACCAAAGCAAGAAAGGAAGCCTCATTTAGAGAATATGCTTAATTTCGATGCTTCACAAAAAAAACAATTTGAAATCATTTTTGAGGAACATCAGAAAATCATTAAAGATAAAAATGATGAAATTAAAGTATTAAAAAGTAGACTTTTTGGTAAAATTGGAACAGAAGATGAGAATGCTGCCAAAGCTACCGCTAAAAGAATAGGTGAATTAAACGCAGCCATAGATTTAGCAACTCGAAAACACTTTCTAGAAATTAGAGAAATCTGTAATTCCGAACAAAAACTACTTTTTGAAAATTTCTTAAGAGATATTGTGAGCGGAAAAAGACCCCAGCATGCTCCAATGGAAGGAGACAGGCAGCAAGGTCCGCCACACGATGGAAATGGACCACCAATGGATGGAATGCCGCCACCACCGAGATAATTTCCTATCTAATTTGTTTTAGTCCCTCGTAGACTGCTATAGCTACAGCATTGGCCAAGTTTAGACTTCTTATATGCTCACTAAAAAGGGGTATTTGATACAAGAACTCGGTATTCTCTGCCAAAATATCCTTCGGAAGTCCCACAGATTCTTTACCGAAAATGAGAAAGATGTCTTTCTCAAAAGGCAAATCCCAATGGCTTTTTTCTCCATGTGATGAGAAGAAAGCCATTTTTTTATCCTGATGTTGATGAAAGAAACTTTCAGCATTATCATAATAATGAACTTCTAAGTGCTCCCAATAATCCAAACCTGCCCTTTTTAACCTTTTGTCGGTTATTTCAAACCCAAAAGGTTTTACCAAATGAAGCACAGAACCAGAGGCCAAACAAAGGCGTCCTATATTTCCGGTATTATTAGGGATTTCTGGTTCTAGGAGTACAACATTAAATGACATTTATAAACTTTTATAATAGTTGAAAACTGTGTTAAGGCTTCTTTATTTAAGCAACTTTCCAAAAAGAACCAGGCCGAAAAGTACGCCAAAAATCAGATAAATACTCGTCAAAATAGCGATGCCCCCATAAGCTTCATACTTTATTACCCATTTAGCAAGAGCAAGTCCGGCAATCATAAAATGAGAAAAATTACCCATGGCTACAGCCCTACCATAAATACCGCCTATGAGATTCGACTTACCCATCCAATTGACCATGGCAAAGCCGAAATATAGTGCTCCTAGAATTTGTAGAATGATAGAACTAGCAAGTTCTAAGCCCAAAAGGTTGACTATTTCTTCGGGAGCAAAAGTAAAAGCTACAGCCGCCAATCCTAAAAATATAGCGGAGGAAGTCATGATAGATTTCGAATTCATTTGCTGCATTTTTTTGTAAATATCCATCCAAAGGTAACACATATTATATGCTATAGTACCCGTACTACTTTAGGTTAATTCATCATGCACTAGCCAGCATAAACTTGGAAAAGCATAAGTTAAAAAAATGTGCCTTCAAAAAGGAAACGGAAAAATTGATGTCGTTTTACTGTTAAGTTCTGAATGGTAAGCTTTAATGAGTTTTAGAACCCCTAATACGTCAAGCATTTATAATTCTTTGACCTTTTTTTTAATCATACATACAACCTTTTATGGGTGTTGAACATTACTATATCAAAGTACTTTATCCAGACATAAACATAAGTTATGAAAAAGCTCATTCTGTTTGGTCTACTCTCGGTGGCTATGGTCGCCTGCTCGAAAAAAAACAATGTAATTCCCCAGGAACTGGAAGGCAAGTGGTTGCTTTTTTCCGTTAAATGCTTTTGTCATTTTGATGAAAGCTTCGACTTCAGTCAACATTCCTTAAGATTTGATACCGAAGAAAAAAGAGTCTTTATATCAAATCCTGACGACACCTATTTTATTCACGAAACTGGAGATTATGAATTTTCGGTCAGTGATGACAATGTGATATATATTGATAAGGAAGCATCATTTACTTTTGACATCTGTGATTACCAATTGACATTAATAAAAAAGGATAATCCACAGATTGCAGATGATGAATTAACACTCATTTATCATAAAGAAGCAGTTCTTGTATTACATTAATTTTATTAAAAATAGCATTTTTTAAAGCCCCAAAAACTAAGGTTTCTCACATCATTTTTCAAAGCGTTGTTCATAGAAATGTACATGCTGCGATAACCTTTAAATTATCCGTTTTGGTCTGTTTTTGGTCAAGAATGATGGCAAATCTCGTGTAAAACCCACCGATTTATGCGAAATTTGAAGAATAACAAGATATTGACAAACACATCATCAAACATGCTCAAAAAAATACTGCTCACACCTTTTCAGAAATTCGCGAAAATTCAGAGTTCCAGCGGTATTCTGCTTTTTGCAGCTACCGCCATCGCTATGATTTGGGCGAACTCTGCCTTTAGCGAGAATTATCAATCTTTATGGGAATATAAAATAGGAATAAGCTCAGAGGGCTTTGAACTAAAAAAGCCTCTCATTCTTTGGATAAACGACGGCCTTATGGCCATTTTCTTTTTTGTGATAGGTCTTGAAATAAAACGAGAGCTGTTAGTAGGTGAATTAAATTCTATTAGAAAAGCAACCTTCCCCCTCTTTGCTGCCATAGGGGGTATGATTACGCCATTTGCCCTATTTTACTTTTTAAATGAATCCCCTGAGACGGCCAACGGTTGGGGAATTCCAATGGCTACTGACATTGCTTTTTCTCTGGCTATTATCAAGTTGCTCGGAAAAAGAGTCCCTCTTAGTTTGAAAATATTTTTGACCGCTTTTGCTATTATTGATGACTTGGGTGCAGTGTTGGTCATTGCCATTTTCTATAGCACTGGTATTGACTGGAACCTCATACTTTATACCCTTATACCATTTATCCTTTTATCTTATTTATCATTAAAAGGTTCTTATTCGGGTGCTTTAACCTTATTCTTAGGAATAATAATTTGGTACTTATTTTTAAAATCTGGTATCCATCCTACCATAGCTGGCGTGCTTTTGGCATTCACTGTGCCTATTAGCCAAAAGATTGACATTGCTTCTTTCAAACACAGGCTCTTGAGCGTGGTAAAAAGAATCAGCAAATCCGAAGACCCCGACATCCCAGTTTTAACCAAGGATCAGGTAGAACAGATTGAAGAATTAGAAGAGGTTGTAAACAAATTTAACTCTCCGCTTCAAAAACTTGAACATCAGCTTCATGGATGGGTGGCCTATTTTATTATGCCAATTTTTGCTCTCGCAAATGCGGGGGTCATATTTGCGGCAGACATGGTCTTAGATATCCCGCTAATTGTCAATATCGCTATTGCACTGTTTATTGGTAAATTTATAGGCGTTTCCTTATTATCTTACCTTAGCATCAAACTAAAACTAGCCGAGCTTCCTGAAGACGTTACTTACGCCCAAGTTATTGGTATTTCCATTCTGGCTGGAGTAGGTTTTACCATGTCTATATTCATAGCCAACCTTGCCTTTTCTGGAAGTCCTATTTATATGGACTCTGCCAAAGTAGGGATTATTGCAGGTTCAGTTATTTCAGGAATAGTAGGTTATATTATTCTAAGAATAAGCGGTAAACCTGATTTGAGTACAGAAAGTTAAGCGAAACAAAATTCCTTGATGAAAAGGCTATGAACGTTAAGCCTTTTCATCAATGTAATTCCAAACCAAAAAGAGCATTAGTCCAAAAAGCAAAATAACCGATGCCAGTGCTAGCCTCAAACCAAACACATCCGACAAATAACCAATGGAAGGAGGCCCTATAAAGAAGCCGGTATATCCAATCGTTGTAGCCATAGCTATTCCCACGGCAGGGTTAACACCTTTGGTATTTCCTGCCAAGGAGAAAATAATAGGAACCGCAGTAGCCACTCCCAGACCCACCATAAAGAAACCTATAAATGCCGAATAGACAGAAACATAGGACACCGCTACAACGAGACCTAAAATAGCCAAAACGGCATCATAAATTAAAAGCTTTTTGTGCCCAAAAAATGCGGTTAGTTTATCACCAAATAATCTAGCAAGTGTCATTCCCCCAGCATATACGCCAAATGCCATTGCAGAGAATGTTGGTCCTTCTCCCACAACCTTATTCATAAAGATGGCCGACCAGTCTGTCATGGAGCCTTCTCCTATCATAGAACAGAAGGCTATAATCCCTAAGGGGATAATGGCTTTTGAAGGCCATTTAAAACCACCCGAGCCCTCTTCTTGGTCTTGTTTGATATTGACTTCCTTATCGCTAATCAGATAAAAAGAAGCTACCACCACTATCACTAAACAAACCCCACTTAGAATAGCCAAATGGTAAAATAAAGAAACATGAAATTTAGAAAACAAACTCCCTGCTCCGGCTCCCAGAGCCATTGCTATACTAAAAACCGCATGAAACGATGAGATAATGGGTTTACCCCAAAGCCTTTCTACGTATACCGCTTGACCGTTGGCACAAACGTCCATTGAGCCCGTAGTCATGCCTAATAAAAACAAGAAAACACCTGCAAAAGTAAGGTCCGGATAAAGGGCTATAAAAGGCGAAAAAATGCAGAACAAAATACCTGCCACTCTTGTAATGCCATCTGAACCAAACTGAGTGGTGAGCCAGCCCGTAAACGGCATGGCCGTCAATGCTCCTGCGGCTACCAGAAACAAAAGGGAGCCCAAAACACTGTTACTAATTTGAAAAAAGGATTGGAGTTCAGGAAGTCTTGCCATGAGATTGGCATATAAAAAACCATTTACAAAGAAATAGGAAGACACCGCAATTCGGCTTTTGAACATATTATCGCTATAATTTTATGAATATGGCTAGGCGTCAAAGTTAATATAAGAGATATTACCAAAAGAATATTATTTTTGAATTAGCTTGCAAAACGTCATTCAGCCCTCTTAATTAATATTTGAAATGAAAATAAAACTATTAACTCTTTACTTTTTACTAAGCCTAATTACTTTAAGCTCCTTTGCACAGAAAACGATTAAAACCCTCATTATAGACGGGCAAAACAATCATGACCAATGGCCAAAAGTTACATTCATGATGAAAAACTATTTAGAGGAGAGTGGCAAATTCACGGTAGACGTAAAAAGAACTGCTTACACATGGAAGGGTGAAGAGTACATTGCCGAATTCCCAATTGAAGGTGTGCCAGAAACCGAAGCCTTAGAAAAAGCAAAAGCTGACCCTAACTTTGCACCGAACTTCAAAGCTTATGATTTAGTTATCACCAATTTTGGTTGGAACGCAGCCCCTTGGCCAGAAACTACTAAAAAAGCATTTGAAATATTCATTAAATCTGGTGGAGGCTTGGTGGTGGTTCATGCCGCAGACAATTCCTTCCCAGAATGGCCAGCATATAACGAGATGATAGCTCTTGGTGGATGGGGCGACCGTACAGAAAAAGACGGCCCTTACGTCTATTATGACAACAATGGCACTCTCCAAAAAGACATGACTGCCGGAAATGCGGGGCATCATGGGCCTCAGCATGAATATCAAATTCAAATAAGAGATACCGAACACCCTATCACCAAAGGAATGCCGCTTAAATGGCTTCACACTAAAGACGAACTTTACGATCAACTAAGAGGTCCTGCCAAAAACATGAAAGTATTGGCTACTACATATTCTAGTAAAGAATTTAAAGGGACAGATAGACACGAACCTATGCTCATGACCATTGACTATGGCAAAGGACGTATTTTTCATACCCCTATGGGACATGTAGATTACTCTGTTTCCTGCGTTGGCTTTATCACCAGCCTGCTTAGAGGCTCAGAGTGGGCAGCCACGGGCAAAGTGACTATTCCAATTCCTTCTGATTTTCCTACAGCAGAGAATACGAGTCAAAGAGCAGAGTAAGCAGTACAGTAAAGGATGGTTTAGTTGGCAATTCAAATTAAGTTTGATTAAGGCATTCTTATACCCAAACCCTATTACAAAGACTTAAATACTTCATCACCTTTATGATGGCTTATTAGTCTCCAATAACACTTATGCTTAGTTTCTTCTTGCTTCTTTTTGCTGAAAATGCCGAGCCGTCAAAAACTTTTTGGCTGTTTTCCTTTTTGGGAAGATTACATCCAATGTTGGTTCATTTTCCGATCAGCCTATTAATATTAGCTGCTCTTTTTGAACTTTTAAGTTTAAGGAATTTCCATTCTAAACTAAGACCGAGTATCAACCTCATTCTAATAATAGGTGCCCTTAGTGCGGTTTTATCTGCTTCTTTTGGTTTATTATTAGCTCAAAATGAAAACCTAGACGGCGACCTATTATTCCTTCATCGGTGGGCAGGAATTTTCACCAGTGTTTTAAGTATAATACTGTTGCTATTACTACATCAAATACTTAGAAAAAATCTAACAAAACTTGTTTTTCCTTACAGACTAGTGCTATTCCTAAGTGTCATTGGTGTTTCAGTAGCGGGGCATTTTGGTGCCAGCATGACCCATGGCGAGACTTATTTAACCGAAGTATTACCTGGTCAAAACGCTAATTATTCTAGTTCCAATGGTCAATATCAATTAATAGCTTATCAAGGTGACACTTTAAGCGAAGCCAATCAACTAAAGCTTACCAATGAGATAAGAGCCATATTGGCTCATAATTGTTATAAGTGCCATGGCTCTGCCAAACAAAAAGGAGAACTACGATTAGACGAAAAAGCCTATGTTTTTGAAGGTGGTGAATCTGGCAAAGTTATTATTCCAGGGAATGCTAAAAAAAGCGATTTATACCAACGAATCACATTACCGAAAGGACATGATGATGTCATGCCTGCAAAAGGTAAAACTTTGACCCAAAACGAAATTGCACTCATAGCACTATGGATTAATAAAGGTGCTCCATGGCCCGATGGTGCTTTGCAAGCCTCTGTTTTTAGGGTAGCCGAATTAGCTCCAAGAAATCCAACACTGCCTGCCCAGACACCAAACTTAAGAAACCCTATAGATTTATGGGTCAATGAATATTTCAAAAACAATGAAATACAATGGGGACAACCCGTAGATGACCGAACGTATTTAAGACGAACCTATCTAGATATCATTGGGCTTATTCCTTCCAATGAAGACCTGAAGAGTTTTGTGGCGGACACTCGCCCGAACAAAAGAGAAATTTGGGTTCAAAAACTGCTTGATAATAATGATAGCTATGCTCAACATTGGCTTACATTTTGGAACGATGCCCTCCGAAATGACTATACCGGTACAGGTTACATTACTAAAGGCAGATATAATCTTACGGATTGGCTTTATAAATCATTGCGACAGAACAAACCTTACGACGCCTTTGTCAAAGAATTACTTAACCCAAATGAATCATCAAAAGGTTTTATAGCTGGAATTCAGTGGCGAGGAACGGTTAATGCAAGCCAGAGAACAGAAATGCAAGCGGCTCAAAATGTAGGACAAGTGCTTCTAGGACTAAATCTAAAATGTGCCTCTTGTCATGATAGTTTCGTGAGCGACTGGAAGCTGGAAGATGCCTATGCCTTTGCCAATATATTCTCAGAAGAGCCACTCGAAATGAATAGATGTGAGATTCCAATGGGAAAATTCGCTCCAACAAGGCTCCTTTGGCCTAGTTTAGGAGAAATAGATGGTACCGCTAGTAGAGAAGTAAAACTAAAGCAGCTTTCTGATAAAATAGTACAGCCGGCCAATGGAAGACTTTACAGAACCATCGTAAATAGGGTTTGGAAGCAAATGCTAGGAAGAGGGGTGGTGGAACCGGTAGACGAAATGGATAACGAACCATGGAGTCAAGATTTGTTAGATTGGCTGGCAGTTGATTTTGTAAATAAGGGATATGACCTCAAAAAGCTTATTTTCCTTATTTCTACTTCTAAAATCTACCAAATGCCTTCTCAAGGTTTTGAAAGCTCCGGTTTACTGGTAGGCGAAGCTTATAAATTCAAAGGAATGGTCAGGAAAAGAATGACTGCTGAACAGTTCTCAGATGCCGTAAGTCAGCTTTTTGCTCCTGTTTTCAACATGGACGAAGTAAAGTATGAACCCTTCGAGCTCGTCGCTTATCTGCCATCGGAAAAGAAAGCAAGAGCATCTTTAGTTCAAAACAATCCTTTCTTAACGGCTCTTGGACGACCAAACAGAGAAGTAGTAAGTACCAGCAGGGAATCGCAAGGCAACTTACTCCAAGCCTTGGAAATGACCAATGGAACACAGTTAAATCAGGTTTTAAAACAGGGGGCTAAAAACTGGAAGGCACGTTATCCAGACACAGAAAATCTTATTTCTGAAATGTTTAAACAAGCTTTAGCCAGGAACCCGAATCCAAAAGAACGGGAGATTGCTAAGGCGTCATTGGGTCAGAAACCCTCCATAGAAAATATTCAAGACTTTATGTGGTCGGTGGTTTTGCTACCAGAATTTCAACTAGTTTATTAACATGAAAAAATATTGGGACAGAAGAGATTTCTTAAAGCACAGTGCCGCTGCGGTAGCTACCATGGGTATGGCTTCTCCCATCTCCAGTTTGCTATCTAGCTGTTCCACTAAAAATGGGTTAGCTTCCACGGCCGATTCCGTCATCTTACTTTTTATGGCTGGGGGTATGGCTCATACCGAAACCTTTGACCCAAAAAAGTATACACCCTTTACCAAAGGCATGCAATCCGATGCCGTCTTAAGCACTTTTAAATCGGTTCCGACGGCCTTAGATGGCATTCACTTCTCCGAAGGTTTGGAATCTATTGGAAACATTATTGACCGAGGAAGCCTGATAAGATCCTATGTGGCGGCAGATTTAGGGCACATCTTACATACGCGTCATCAGTATCATTGGCACACTTGTTACGAACCTCCACAGTCTGTCACTGTACCTCATATAGGTTCTTGGATTTCTAATGAATTAGGACCTCTGAATAAAGTCATCCCTTCTTTTATAAATATTGGGCAGCGTTTTGAAGTTGGCGAAGGCGAAGAATTAAAGGCGTTTCATAGTGCTGGTTTTTTGGGTAGCGAACATGGTCCTTTTCTTATCCCCGACCCCACTTCTGGTTTAGATAGTGTGCGACCACCCGTTGGTATGTCTACCAAAAGATTTGAAAGTAGAAATCAACTATACAATCAGCTTTTGAGCGAATCTGCTATGGGGGAATTTGGTAGTGACTACCAAAAAGAGTCTTTGAAAAGGTCTATGGAACAGGCTTATATCCTGCTCAATTCGCCGGAAGCCAAAGCCTTCGACATTCATTTAGAACCCAAAGAAAGTTACGACACGTATAACACAGGAAAATTTGGATTAGGCTGTCTTATGGCCAAAAGGTTAGTTGAAGAGGGTGCTCGTTTTATCACCGTCACCTCAGAATACGAACCTTTTATGAATTGGGACACCCATGACAATGGACATACCAGAATGGAAGAAATGAAAAAGCGGATTGACACCCCTATTTCTCAGCTTATTAAAGATTTAGAAAAAAGTGGTAAACTAGACAGCACCATTGTGATAGTGGCCAGTGAATTTAGTCGAGATATGCTCACCGAAGGTAGGCCTGACCTAAAAGTGAAAGACCAAGTGGAAGTTCCGGACATTATCAATGATATGAAAAACTATGGTATGCACCGGCATTTTACTGACGGATGCTCTATGCTTCTTTTTGGCGGCGGCATAAAAAAAGGACACGTTTATGGAAAAACAGCGGATGAAAGACCTTGCAAATCCATTGAGAAACCTATAAGGATTGACCGCATTCACCAAACCATTTACCATGCTCTTGGTATTTCGCCAGAAACCAATTATGAAATAGAACAGAGACCATTTTACACCACACCGGATGGAAAAGGTTTGGCCGAATTAGATTTATTGGCAAAAGGCTAAGTCAATTTTCAAAAATCATTATCCAAATGTTATAGAAACAAAGCAGCTTTTACTGTTTATCTTAGTCATTTGATTCTTTAAACTTAAGGCTATTTATCATGATTAATTCTAAAATATTGGTCGCTATCAAAACCTGCTTACTTCTCCTTATGGGGATTAATACCACTATAAAGGCACAGAAAGTTTATCAGTTTTCTACGGAAAACAATCACGGACAAGAAGAAATACACCGGCTTTTTATCGATAATCAGTACTTTGTTGAATCTGTCTTTATAGGCTCTCCGGCAACATTTCTAAGTACTAAAGGTGGTTTCTACCAAAAAGAAGGCAACACATACCAAGTTAACTTCGAGTTTAATTCAGACTTTGAAAAGGATGGGATTAAATCACAGCGTTATACGCAAGAATCTTCTTGGAAAAATCAGGGTAATACTGCTCAAGATCTAGCCGGAAAGTGGCTTATGGGTGGTAGAATAAATGAAGACGGCCTTAGCAGAAGAGATACAAGCGGAACACGAAAAACGATGAAAGTACTTTTCGGAAACTATTTTCAATGGATTGCTTACGATACTGCCACCATGAAATTTTCAGGCACCGGTGGAGGAAAATATGTCATTGACCATGGAAAGTATATAGAGCAAATAGAATATTTTTCTAGAGATAACGCTAGAGTAGGTGCCGAATTGAGCTTTGACTACAAAATCATTAACGGAGAATGGCACCATAAGGGCTTAAGCAGTAAAGGTGATGCATTTCATGAAATTTGGGTTAAAAGGGAATGAAAGGCTTTTATTAAATTCCTCCACCTTCACATTTTACTACCCAGTCTGCTTTCAAATTAATATAGATAAATCTCATTAGAGAAAAATCAAAAATAACCAATAAATAGTACCAAGCTTAGACAGTAAAGGACAGTTGTGAAACTTGGCTAAATTACATTTGTGCATCGAATTATTAAATTATTTAAAATTACCAATTCGGTCTATTCAACCCTATTCTATAAAATGAACGCATGGTTTTGTTTAAATTCTAAAAACACATTTAGTATAAACAGAACCATGCTTTCTCACATTTTATTAGAAAAGTCTCTCTAAAATCACAAAGTCTATTCCTCCTTTTTTGTATTTCTTTTCTGTCTCTTGCAAACCAAATTTGTGGTAAAAAGCTGTTTTATCCACTCGGGCATTACACCATAATTTATCAACTTGGCGTATTTTGCACATTTCTAGTGTATGGTATAATATTTTAGTGCCAAAACCCTGACCTTGCTCAGAGGCTATGGTAGCTAATTTTCTAAACTGAGCTTCATTTTCCTCAAAGAATAAAGAAACTACAGTAACCAGTACTTCCTTTTTGAAAAGACCTAAATGTAGCCCTTTTTCATCCTTTGGAAGTTTCACAAAATCATAAGGCATATCTGGCCACATAACGGTGTGTCTCAAATCCCACGTTTGAGAAGCTTCTATCTCTCTGATTGTTATTTCCAAAATTCCTTAATTAAACAATTCCCAAAGTTTATCACTCCAATGCGTATACCTCAAGTTATAAAAGTGCATTAAGGCATCATTTGTTTCATCAGATAGTTCAACCGGTTTTGGCAAGAAAGTATAATTTACCAGCCAATCGAAGTTCATTAGTAGTTTGTTCAAAAAATCCCACTCGTCATCTAAAAAACGCCCCTTTCCTTCATGTATTTTTATGGCTAGGTCATTTATGGCGAGGCCTCTTTGAACATAATCATCGCCTACATTTAGGTACCAAAAGTTTCCAGTAATAATAGAAGGCAAATAAGTGGGAGGATAATATTGTCCCAAGGGCTTTGCCGTGTTTTCCTCTAAAAAGCCGTCTAAAGAATTGAAAAGATAGCAATCTACATCCGTTAAAAGGTATAAAGATTTAGGACAATCTATTCTCTTAAGCCACTCTTCTTTCGTTAAAAGGCTGTCTGGCTTGAAAGACTGGTCTATCACCAAAGTTTCTATATTTCCTTCCTCATCAAAAGAAGTAAAATAGGGAGCCACATGATATCCCCAATTGGTGGTTTCAGAAATGCCAAAAGGGTCTGGTACATTAAATAATTCATCTGAGAGCAAAGAATATCTGGCTGGAGCAAAATTCCAGATTTTCCCAGTAAAAATACCCTCTTTCCTAAGAAGCAAACAAATATAATGAGCTCTATCCTCACAAGAGCCATTAATGTATCTGTACTCAATATTCTCAGACCTCACCATTTCAAAAATCTTAGCCCTGGCTTCAAAGGGTAAAGGCTCTAAATAGGGTATAAAAGGTGCTGCAGAAAGAAGTAAGCTATACTCTTCTGGACTAATTAAATCCCGACCTTGGTCTGTGTTAAACATCTTTTATCAATAACATTTCGATGTTTATCTAAATTTATAAGGCTTCGAAACATTAGTACGAAACTAAGACTTAAAAACGTCCTTAAAAACGAACAAACCAATAATTAATAGAACATTTATTTATAATATAATGATTGTATTTATAAAATTGATTATGCCAAGATTTTATAAATCAAACGCCTTTCAGAACATTTCAAAATCCTTCATATTTTAAAATCACGGCGATTTAGGTTCAAAATAAATATCCTGAAATTCATTAAAAACATAGACCATATTACCACTTTTTTATCTCCCAAAGATTATTCGGATTTGGGAGCTTATTTGCCTGTGTAAAATAAACAAGTTAGCTTCGTTCAACCAGATATAGTTTAGCCATGAATTGGTACGTATTGTACACAAAATCAAGAAATGAAAAAATTGTAGCCGAAAGGCTCAATGAAATAGGGATAGAAACTTACTGTCCGGTTTTAAAAAAAGTAAAACAATGGTCTGATAGGAAAAAGGTGGTAGAGGAACCCCTTTTTAAATCTTACATTTTCGTAAGACTGGAAGAGCACAAAAGAGCGTTGGTTTTTAAGGTACCAGGAGTGGTCAGATACCTTTTTTGGCTTGAGAAAGCGGCTATTGTTAAAGAACATGAAATAGATGCCATTAAAAACATGCTGAGCGACTTTGAACATTCAGAGATTCAGATGCAGCAGTTTGAGGCCCAAGACAGAGTGAAACTAAAGTCTGGTCCCATGATAGACATGGAAGGCTATGTAGGAAAGCAAAGCGGCCATAAAATTGAAATTCTTTTACCTGCTCTTCAAATGAAGCTGGTGGTTGACACCAGACATAACAAAGTCTCTAAAATGACTTCTGACGCAGATTCAGACTCTTAAGTCGTGAAACAGAATGGGCTTTCTGCTCAATTTTGGATTTTTAAGACTTTCTATTTCTTTTACATCTATAAATTCTACTTTAGGAGCTACTCTTAGTTTAGCTCTAAAGTGGTCTTTTATTTCCTTTTCAAAATCCGGACTAGCTATTTGTGATGCCACTTTCACTAAGATTTCGTCTGTACCAAGTTCATTGGTAAATACCGCAATCAAATAGTTTTCTATTCCCTTTATATCATTCAATACATCATATAGGGCAGGCGGATAAAGTGTGGTGCCCTTGTATTTTATCATCTGTTTTTTACGGCCGAGAATAGGTCCAAGCCTAATGGTCCTTCTGCCGCAGGTACAAGCGTCCGTATAGTGCATACAGATATCTCCCGTTTTAAATCTTAAAAGTGGCATTCCTTCCACCCCTAAGGTAGTTATCACTACCTCGCCGGCTTCGCCCTCTTTTACAGGATTGTTATCATTATCCAAAAACTCTACGATGACCAATTCTGGGTGATGATGTCCACCCAAACCCGCTGAACACTCTGTAAAAGCGGTGCTCATTTCGGTGGAAGCATACGTAGAATAAAGTTGAATATCCCACTTTTCCTTTATTCTTTCACCTAAGGTACTCAAACTAAAATCTTCATTTCTGAGAGACTCCCCAATACAAATGGCTTTTTTGATATTGGTGGCACGGTAATCTATTCCGTTTGCTTCTGCATATTCTATTAACTTCAGCAAGAAGGATGGCACTGTAACAAAGGCCGTAGGATTTATTCTATGAATGGTATCCCATTGTAATTCGGGTATTCCTCCTCCTACTCTCACCACACCAGCACCTAATTTTCTAATGCCCATAAAGTACGCCAACCCTGCCATAAAACGCTTGTCCATGGTGGTCATTAGCTGATAGACATCGTCTTGGTTACCATCTGCACATACAAAAGAAATGTACTCATTATAAGCCAGCCTGTCCAAGTCTTTATCTGTAAGCGGAAAAGTTACCGGATCTCCTAATGTACCTGATGTGGTAATGTAGTCTATTATTTTACGTGGCTCTACACAAATAAAATCCTGATTGAAAGCCTGCAAGTCTTCCTTCGTGGTCACAGGAATCTTGCGTAAATCTTCTAAAGTTTTTATGTCTGAAACATCAATAGATTTTTCCTTAAACATACGTCTGTAAAAGTCCGAATGCTCATTGAAGTATCTAAACAATTCCGGTAATTTTGCCTCTTGAAATGCCTTTTGCTCGCTTAGTGATTTTAATTCAATCTCGGGAATCATTTCTCCTTCTCTAGTTTATCAATTTCCGACAAAACTTCTTCCTTTTCATAGCTCGTCGCAATCTCCATTTTCAATGCTTTCCTATAATACGCCAAAGCTTCCTTCTTCCTCCCCTTCTTCTCCAAATAAGCCGCTATTAAAATATAAGTATCGTAGTAATAAGGATTGGTTTTTTCAAATTCTGCCAACTCACTTTTGGTGATATTACCAGCTCTAACTTTTTCCTTTAGATATTTGAAGGTTTTAAAATTCTCAAACTCCGAAGACTTTAAAAATGGGTCTGAAGGTATGTTCAAATCTTTCTCATAAAATTCTGTTTTCGTATTCAGCGTATCTGCCAAGGCAAAAACCCTATTCAAATCATAACAAACATATTGACCCAACTGGTAAGGATTTGTAGAAATCCAAACTTGTAATTTCTCTGGTTTAAAAACAATAGAGTGGTGAGCTATCAACTGATTTATGGCCCTTTCATTTCCCATTCCAATATCTTTACGCCCTATGCCTTTCTGGTTTCTCAGTATGGAAACAGCATCTGCTACGGTCAGTTTAGGTTTTTCTGTGACCAAATCTGTCATCAGTTCAAACCTATATGCAGAGGAACTTTTCTGAATGTTGTTCAAATTAATGGCATCCTCCTTAAAAACGTCTCCTTGAAAGTGATTGGCACAAATTTGATAATCTGATTGCGAAGCAGGAAACAAATCAACCTTGGTAGGGCTCACTTCAATAAGAGCCGATTTCCCATCTTCCGCAGAACCTATCAATAAAGATTCGGACACAAAAACCTTTCTTTTCTTGGCTATTTCATAAGCCTCCTTAATGTTTTTGGCGTATTGCAGAATTTCTCTGGCCACTAGTGAAATAGGCGTTGCTGCGGCAGTTGGAATCTCGGATTCTGAGGCGTTTAACGTAACAGTCAATCCTTTTTCATTCATTCCAGAAACCGCCCCAATCATACCCGCCCAAGAAACCATCATCAGCTTATAGCCCTTCTCAGGATTCACAAAATTAATGACCTTGTTTTTGGCGAAATCTTCTCCCACAAAAAAATCAAAATTCCGCCCTACTATCAGCGTACTGTCTGCCGTTCTTTCATTCCAGGCAGAAAAAGACGTACAACCTACTTTAAAGTTTTTCCCTTGTAGTGCATGACCAATATCATGTGCGGCATGATAGTTCAGCATTCTATGATACTTGGGAGCTATATAATCAAAATCGTCAGACGCAAATAAGGACTCGCCGTAAATTTCTTCCTGATACTCTTTAGTGATATGTTCGTCCAAATCCTTATTAAAATAAGCAATGAAATACTTCATTTGCTTCAAAAGAAATTGGGAGGGAATCATCTTGTTTATCTGTCTAACAAAGGCCTCCTCTTGTTCCGAAGCTAGTTCCTTCTGAAGTTTGCCTTCCATTACACCACGCTCAAATCCTCCCCCTTTAACATAGAGTTCCCATAGTCCTGTCTCACTTTTCTTCAGCCAGTTGCCATCTATTTTATAAAAATCTTTGTCAATGGTTTCTCTTTCATGGTTTAAGAAATCCGCCAGAACTGGTGTAGGCTCATCAATTTTAACCCAAAAATAAAAGCATAGAATGACTACCAGAAATAGCGAAAGCACTCCCACCAGAACATAAGAAATGATTTTCAGGAATTTCTTCATGCTATACGGTCCTGTTTCTCATTTCCAAAAATGAATTTAAGGCTTTCAAGGCTTTAACGGGATTTCTGACAAATGCGTTTTGCGTATCCCAGACGTAGCCCGCCAAAACAGAGCATATTTGTTTCTTAATTAAGGGGTCAGGGGCTTCTGCAAAGAATATTTGCTGCAATTCACCTTTATACCAAGCATCCACATATGCCCTAAAAACTTCAATGCCTTGCTTCATATATTGACTGTACTCTTTCTCCCAATCGACTTCCTCCTTATTTAGAAACCGCCCTACCAAAGTGCCAGCCAAATGACCAGACTCTACGGCAAAGGTTACCCCTGAAGAAAAAATAGGATCTAAAAACTCCGTAGCATTCCCCACCAAAACATATCCTTGTCCATACAGCTGTTTAGTCGCAATGGAATATCCTCCCAGGGTTTTAGGTTCAAAAATAAACGCTGAATCTCCAAATCTGTTTTTTAGTAATTCATTACTGGCGAGCAATTCAATGAATCTTTCTTTTGTATCTTCTGAAAAAGAACTAAAAAAAGAAGCATCAGAAACTATACCAACCGAAGTGGTGCCGTCTGAAAAAGGGATTATCCACGCCCAAGCCCCTTTTTCCAATATTAAAGCTATAATTCTATTCTCGTTTGTACGTTTATTATCCTGTAAATGAGCAAAGACCGTTTGCCTCGCTGGGAACGAGGAAGGTTGGTCTAGATCGAACATTTTGGGTATAACTCTTCCATACCCACTGGCATCTACTATAAATCTTGCAGACAGCTCATAGGCGTCCCCATTTTCGTTCAATATTGTAGTGATAGAGTCCGTTCCGAAAAACGCAATATGTTCTACTGAATGTTCAAAGAACACTTCTACACCTTGCTTGGCTACTTCATCTGCCAGTGTTTTATCAAAATCTGCTCTTTTTACCTGCCAAGTCCAGTCCCAGCCTTCGGTAAATTTCTCGCTAAAATCAAACTCACAGACTTTATCATCTTCCACAAAAACAGCTCCCCTTTTCTTTTGAAAACCAACGGCTTCAACGGCCTTTAGAAGACCTACATCTTCTAAACGGCTCATTATTCTAGGTAAAAGGCTTTCTCCAATAACGAATCTAGGAAATTTCTGTTTTTCCACCATCGTCACTTTAAAACCTTGCTTTCTAAGCATAGCTGCGGCTAAACAGCCAGCGGGACCAGCTCCAATAACCAAAACGTCCGTTGTCTTTTTTGCTAACACTGGTTTATTTTTTTGACAAGGTAATCTTGACCTAATATTACACCACAAGTTCTAACAGCACCTACGGATACGCCAAGAATACCATGCATGTTTAAGTTTTGCCCCGTAAAAAATAGGTTAGATATTTTAGTGGTAGGCGATATAAAAGTCTTCAAAGGCTCATTATAATCTTTGGCTATACCATAAAGGCTTCCGTCGTTGGCTCCAATATAATCTCTGTACGTTAATGGGGTTCCACAGGAAAATGATTTTATACAATTCCTCAATTCCGGAATCCTCTCATATACCACATTTAATAGCCTTTCTCCCCTTTCATTCTTAAAATCCTCATAGTCCTGTCCCCTACTTTCTCTGTCATGTGGAACAGTGCTGAAAGTATCCTTCCATTTGGCCACGTCGTCCATTTCCATGTAACTTAAAATGGTCAAACTATCAGCCCAATCTCCAGATTTCGAAGACTTTGGCACAAAAACACAATAAGAATCCGGCCATAAATCGCCCTTAATATTTCTACTGCTCCAAACATCATCTCTTCTAAAATGATAGTTATTATAGTTTCTGTATTTGAAAGTATTTGGCTTTAACACCACATCTAAGACGAAAGCTGAAGTTGAATTTTTAAGGTTGGCTATTCTATTTCTATAAGCCTTTTTAATTCTAGCAGAATCCAACATTTCCATGGTGTTGGCTGGGTGTATATTTGATATAAAGTTCTTCCCTTCTATCTTTTCTCCGTCTGTCAACAAAACGTGGTCTATTAAACCATCTTTTTCGACAATTTTGACGACCTCGCTATAATTTCTTACGACTGCACCTAAATTCTTAATATTTTTAGTTAGGTAACGCTCTATCTGTGCCCCCCCGTCTATGCATTTATAGGAACTTTCTATGTAAGTATTCACCACCAGGGCATGTACATATAATGGTGTTTTAT
>NZ_JBSRVI010000018.1:0-53659 GCF_055134445.1 Arcticibacterium sp. | reverse complement strand
CCTTATTATTCTCCAAATAAACGTAAGGAGGAATATCGAGTGATGCAGGAATGATGTAAGAATAATCAAAACCGTACTGGTTAGGACCATTCCCTACTTTTTGAGCGAAATCCACGGGCCATTTACTGGTGCTATCTATAGCCCAGTCTAAACCCAAGTGCCATTTGCCAATACATGCCGTTTTATAACCATTTTCTTTTAGCATCTGTGCCACTGTAACCCTGTCTGTCTCTATGATGGAAGAATCGTAACTCCATGTCACCCCTTTTTTCATAACGCCTCGCCAACTATAACGGCCTGTTAATACACCGTAACGCGTGGGTGTACAAACGGCTGAACCCGAATGGGCATCGGTAAAACGCATTCCTTCCTTACTTAAATTATCAATATTGGCTGTTTGGAACTTAGCTTCGGAATTGTAAGCAGAAACATCGCCTATTCCCAAATCGTCTGTAAGAATATATATGATGTTAGGCTTTCTCTCTTCCTTACAAGAAACCGACATCCCCCCTATTAAAAATAAGGCGACCCAAAGATACTTTTTACACATTTTTTACCATTTTTAGTCTTCAAACTACACTTCAGCTAAACTAAGCTTTCCTTTACGTATCAGTCAAAATTAACTAAAAAACCTCCAATTTTTTAAACTAAATTTGACATACTGTAATTATCAAAAACCTAACCTTTAATGCGAGTTTTTCTCTTTTCTATAGTTATTGCTGGTCAATTCCTTTCTTGTCAGAAATCAAGCGATAAACAAAAACTTTTTGAATTAAAAACGGCGGAAGAAACGGGTATTGACTTTATAAATGAGGTTAAAGAAACCAAGGAGTTTAATATTTTAACCTTTCGCAACTTCTATAATGGCGGCGGCGTGGCGGTGGGAGATATCAACAACGACGGCCTACCAGATCTTTACTTTACCGCCAACCAAAAGAAAAATAAACTTTATCTCAACAAAGGAAACTTCACTTTTGAAGACATTACAGAAACATCTGGAACGGGAGGCACTAAAGCCTGGAGTACAGGAGTGAGTATGACAGATGTCAATGCCGACGGATGGCTAGATATATATGTCTGTAACTCTGGAGATTTAGAGGGCGAACAAAAAGAAAATGAGCTATTCATTAATAATCAGGACGGCACATTTACAGAAATGGCGAAGGAGTACAATCTCAATAACCAAGGATATGGCACACACGCCGCATTTTTCGATTATGATTTAGATGGTGATTTAGATTGTTATATTCTTAATAACAGCTTTAAAGAGCCAGACAGGATAGAACTATACCAGAGCATGAGAGATATTCCAGATCCTATTGGAGGTGATAGGCTCATGAGAAATGATGGCAATGTTTTTACCGATGTATCCAAAGAAGCTGGCATATATAGCAGTAAAATTGGTTTTGGCTTAGGTGTAGCCACCGGCGACTTAAACGGTGATTTCTTGCCTGATATATACATCAGCAACGATTTCTGGGAAAGAGATTATCTCTATCTCAATAACGGTGACGGCACGTTCACGGAAGACTTAAACAATAGAATCAATTATTGCTCTGTGTCAAGCATGGGTGCAGATATTGGTGATCTTAACGGCGATGGTTACCCAGAAATATTCACCACGGATATGCTTCCTGCCGACAATTACCGAATTAAAACAATGACCACTTTTGAACCCTTTCATCTAGAGGATTTGAAATACCGAGGTAACTACCACTACCAAATGATTCAAAATGGTCTTCAGCTAAACAATGGGAAAGCCGAATTTCAGGAAATAGCCTTACTGAGCGGCGTGTCTGCCACGGATTGGAGCTGGGGTGCTCTGTTTTTTGATTTTGATAATAATGGCATAAAAGACATTTTTGTAGCCAATGGGATTTATAAAGACATTATCTCAGGCGACTTTAGGGAATTTGTGGAAGAACCAGAAATCAGAAAAAGCTTGAACAATGGTGAAGCAGACAAAGATTTGACCAAGCTTACACAGCATATGCCATCCACACCTTTGATGAATTATGCTTTTGTGCAAAAATCCAATTTACAGTTTGAAAACGAAGCCGTCAATTTAGGGCTTGAGAAACCTTCTTTCAGCAATGGTTCCGTTTATGCCGATTTAGATAATGATGGCGATCTCGATTTGGTGGTAAACAATGTCAACATGCCGAGTTTTATATATGAAAATCACACTTCCGAGAATCATTATTTAAAAGTCAAATTTACGGGTTCTTCGAAAAACGCATTTGGCATTGGAGCCAAAGTTGTGGTGGAAACTGAAAACCAAACACAGGTTTTAGAAAATTTCATCAATAGGGGTTTTGAAAGCAGTATAGAACCACAATTGCTCTTTGGTTTAGGTAAAACCACGTCGATTAAAAAAATAACCGTGATCTGGCCAGACAGAAAATTCCAGATTATGGAAAAGGTAAATGCCGACCAGTTATTGAATCTTAGTTATGAAAACGCCACCGGAATTTATAGCCATGAACAGTCAAAAATAGCACCTTGGTTTTCAGACAATACGGAGAAATTAATATCACCAGAGGCTGTTCATCACGAAAACAACTATAATGACTTCGATCACGAATATCTTTTACATCAAATGCTCTCCACAGAAGGTCCAAGATTAATCGCCGGTGATGCCAATGGTGACAAGCTTGAAGATTTTATATTATTAGGTGCAAAGGGAGACAATGACAAACTTTTTATCCAGCAAAAAAATGGTACTTTTAAATTTAAACCTTCAGTCAGTTTTGAAACAGATAAGGGCTTTGAAAGCACTTGTGGGTCTTTCTTAGATTATGACGCTGATGGCGACAATGATTTATTGATAGGTGCTGGAGGAAATGAATCTGGCGTAGACCAAATCAACTATATCGTAAGACTGTATATCAACGACGGTCAAGGGAACTTTACCGTTGACCCCAATCATATACCTCCTGTAGTAGGAAACTTTTCTACTTTAGAGGTAAGCGATTTTGACCAAGATGGCGATCCTGATTTCTTTTTAGGAGCAAGGGCGGTAGTTGGAAGTTACGGATTAAGCCCAAAAAGTTATTTATTCCGAAATGAGAATGGAGCTTGGGTAAGCCTTGCAGACCCAGAAATTACCCATTTAGGAATGGTTACCGACGCCGCATGGGAAGACATAGATTCAGATGGTGACAAAGACCTTATTGTGGTGGGCGACTGGATGCCCATCAAAATTTTCATGAATGAAAAAGGCAAATTATCTAAACCCATCCTAGTCCCAAATAGCACAGGCTGGTGGCAAAGAATAGAATCAAAAGATTTAGACAATGACGGAGACCTAGATTTCGTTCTCGGAAACTGGGGCCTTAACACCAAATTCCAAACATCGTCTCAACTTCCAATAGACCTACAAGTGGATGATTTGGACGGCAATGGGAAAACAGATTTTATCATTAACTGGAAAGCTCCTGGAAATAACGAACTATATCCGTTTGCCTCAAAGATGGAAATCACCACTCAGATTCCTTCCTTAAAGAAAAAGAACATCAAGTTCGCGGCATTTGCCAATATGAAATATGCGGATTTTGTCACAAATCCAGACCATAACAGCACGCTCTCCTTAAAAGCGGAAAACCTAAAGACAGGCATCCTTTGGAATGAAAATGGTCAGTTTAAATTTCAAGCATTGCCTTTAGAAGCCCAAGTTTCACCCGTTTTTGGTATTTCCGTTGCCGACTTTAACCATGATGGCATAATGGACATTTGGCTCGGAGGTAATTTTTACGGTTTAAAACCGCAGCTCGGTCGTCACGATGCCAGCCGAGGCGTTTTACTCAAAGGTATGGGTAATAAAACTTTCCTTCCTATGACCAACCAAGAAGCAGGAATTGACATAAAAGGTCAAATCCGTGATGTATTAACTTTCGGTAATAAAATGATTGTAGCCAGAAACAATGCTGGAGTCAAGGCTTATTCGTTTTAAGTCTAATTCAAGTTATATAAAACAGCAAAACTAAAGCCATTTAATCTTGAGGTACCTCCATTATCTGACCTTTCATTATACCTCTCAATCCTTTCGAATTTGAACTCGGTTTCAACTTTTTCGGTAAGTCGAACTCCTGCACCCGCAAACCACTTAATAGAATGTGCTCTTACCATAAAGTCTTTATTCAGTAGGTTGCCGCCTTTCATTCGTACCTTCTTACCGTCTTCTAGAAAAGTATAACCTCCAAAAGATTCGTTGATTCCGAATCCTCCTGTCAAATAAGGATTTACCTTGATAGACTTAAAAAAGTAATTTCTCAATCCAGCATAAGCAAAGAGATTGTTAGAAGAAAATGAATGTATGTGTGAATAGATATTTCCAGATGTTTTAGTGGCTTTGTAAAAGTTATAATTTAAACCAAAACTAAAAAAACTCGAGCTTTTCCCTAAGGGATAAATCATATCCAAACTTATATTTGGTGAGACTGCGGAGGAAAAGTCCACATTTGAAACTACGCCTGTGACTAAATGAGGCAGAAAATAAGTAGCTCCCACACCTAATCTATATTTTATAACTTTTGATTTAGAATGGCTACCATCAGCAAGGTTATTATACCTGTTAATAAACTTCTTTAATGATGGTTCGTCATATGCTAAATCTGTTAATGAGAGCTTTTTATCCTTTGTTAAAAGGTAAAGCTGATTCACAAAGTTTCTATTTAAAGCCAACTCTCCATTTGGTTTGTAATAACTATGATAGATTAACTGAGTAACTTCATTATTTACATCTCCTACAAAAAAAATGGGAATACCATCATTGTTTTTCGAGGCATATAAATCAATCTCACCCGAAGTCACCAATTTCAAAAAGATATTAGAATTATCTCTAACCTCCCATTTTGACTTTGATGATTCTATTTTTGTTAAATGAACACTCGTTTTAATAGTCCTATAGGTCACATCATCAAAACCAAAACCAAGGCTTTCATGGGATGAAAATCGCTGAGTTTTAGAAGCTCCAGAAAACATAACCTCCACCTCATTGAAAGGAAACTTTAGAGATTTCTCAGAAATATCACATTTTAAAGTATCTCCACTGTTGTTAATCAAAAAACCAGGAAGAAAGTCTTTTTGCGAAAAGCCAAGAATATGGCATAGGCAGAGAAGAAAAATTAATTTAGTTTTCATTTATAGCTCGTGAATTTTATACGAAATAATACACCCAAATTAACACAAAGAGGGAGCCAAATTATGGCTCCCTCTTATAAATTTATCAAAAATTAAAACTTACTTAACATCCCACCAAACACGAGAAGTATACTCATTTGGTAATGTAGCTCCCGCTTGGAAGTTCTCACCATTAATAGATAACTCACCATTAGGAATTCTCAGTTTACGAGGAATAGTTCCACCTGTAATGTTACCTTGGTATTTTACAGGAGTAAGTACTGGGTATCCGGTTCTTTTCCAATCTGACCATGCATCCCACCAGTTGAAGAACTTACTCGCCCACATTTGCTCACCTATTGACTTTAATCCATCATAAGGATTCGCAGTAAGGTAAGTTGCAACAGCGGCATCTGAGACCGTAAGAGTCTCATCATAATGTACGAACTGTTGCAAGGCAGCCTTTACACCTTTAGCATAATGACCAGCAGCATCAGATGCTCCACCAATATTCTTTTGGGCAGCCTCCGCCAGTAAAAACTCAACTTCAGCGTACTCCATAAAAACGTAATCCTCATCATCATCAAGCAACTTAGGGTTGATAACCGAAAACTCTTCCATTACGTTAGCTCCAGCTCTACCTAAGTAGTCTTGAAGCGTACCTGCGTCTAAGCCGTTTGGAAGACCTTTTTGTGCCGCTGGGGCCATGTTTCTTTCACCAGGCTTACCAACTCCACCGCTCAATATTGATAATCTAGGGTCATTTTTGGCTTTTAACCAATCCACTAGTGTTTTACTCAATGGAGAAGGCTGACCTCCGTCACCCGTTGCAAAAGCACGAGAAATACCATTTTGGTTTGTCCACTCACTAGGACCTAAGTCTGTCATGATCATTGCTCTATCTTCATTGCTCGTCATAAGACCTCCACTGATAGCTTGGGTAGCGTATTGACTTGCCAAAGCAGCATCTACTTTGGAAACTCTCATGGCCATTCTTAGTAATAAAGAGTTACCGAATTTCTTCCATTTAGCGATATCACCACCATAGAATAAGTCTGCGTTTGCAAAACCTTCCGTTGGCGTTGTTGCATTCAAGGCTTTAGTAGCCTCTGCCACTTCTTTCATGATATCCTTGTAGATTAACTCTTGACTATCATACTTTGGAAAGAAAATACCATCCGATTTACCTTTCAAAGCCTCTGTATAAGGCACATTACCATAGTAATCTGTCAATCTCATAAAATTATAAGCCTTCAAGATTCTTGCTGCTTGAAGTGTATTCTCACGCTTACCAGCTTGGAAACCTTCAGGCCCGGCTTGAATGATAATTTCCTGCAACTCTTGTAAAACACCATTGTATAAGAAATCCCAAGGAGCAGCATCTGTTTCGGGATTCTCCGTGTATTTATCTCCAGGAGCTATTCCACCGCCAACATTGGCAATTTGCTGTATAGCATGACCAAACATTCCCATGTTGGTACGCCAGTCTATATATCTATTATCACCCCTGTTTCCTCCAGAAGCTGTACCCAACTGAGCTGAAGTCAACAAGAAATTCATGTCGATCTCGTTTATCGCTTGTGGGTTTATATTTAATTCTTTCAATTTTTCCTCATCGCAACTTGTAGCGAAAAAGAGCATTGAAAAGAATGCTATTGCTATTTTTTTCATATTGTTTCTACTTTTAAAATTAGTAAGTAAAGTTTAAACTAAATCCCAGGGTTCTAGTTGCAGGTAGGGCAAAGTACTCAAGTCCTTGGGCACCACCAGCTACAGAGTAAGAAGACTCTGGATCCACATTTGGGATGTCTTTGTAAAGTACTAAAAGGTTTCTTCCCACTATAGAAGCACTAATGGCTTGGAAAGGAGTTTTTCCAACAATGTTACGTGGTAAATTATAACCAAATGTCAACTGACGTAACTTTACAAAATCGGAACTGTACATATAAGAAGCAGCATTTCTATTTCCCAAATTTTGCCAGTAAGCTTGAGCTTGTCTAGGAGTAAGTGTCAAATTAAGTGGTTCTCCTGCTTCATTAACACCTGATATTGTAAGTGGCGTTTCTCCATCACGACCGATTAAAGAATTCTGAGAGAATCCCCACTCATCCAATCTTTGATTAGTACCAGAATGAACATCTCCACCAAACTTGCCATCAATCAAGAAAGTTAGATTAAAGCCTTTGTAGGTGAAGCTATTATTAATACCACCTGTAAAAGGAGCAACTCCTTGTCCTAGAATGGCATAAATATCATCTCTGACCGGTATCCCTTGGTCTGTAAACACTGGCTGACCATTGATTACTTTTTGAGAAATACCCGTAATTGTTCCATAAGGAGAACCTACAATATTCTTGATTCTTGTGGTACGTGTTCTTGACTCTTCTGCAGAAAGCTCCGTAGAACCTTCAATCAAACTAACTACTTCGTTTTTGTTCGTAGCAAAATTCAATGAAACATCCCAAGAGAAATCTTGCTTTCTTATCGCATTGGCTGTTAAAAGGAATTCAAAACCTTTATTGGTAATCTTACCTAAGTTAACGGTAGTGGCATTAAAACCAGACGCTGTCGAGATACTCGCATCAAGAATATCTTCTGTAGTGAATTGGTCATAATAACCTAAGTCTAAACCAATTCTACCTCCAAGAAATCTTAAATCTAAACCAAACTCAGTTTCCGTAGATAGTGCTGGGGTAATAAATGGGTTTGCAATAGTACTCCTGTTAGAGAAACCAGCCATATTCCTACCTAAGTGCGGATTTCCATTCAAACCATAAGGCTGTGAGGTTGCATAAGAACCTAAACTTCCAGTTATCCCTACTTGGGCCCAAGAAGCTCTTACTTTACCAAAGCTCAACCAAGTAGGCATTGCGTCTAGAAAAGCATCACTGAAGACAAAACTACCCCCTACTGATGGATACAAAATGCTCTTTCCGTCCAGAATTGAGAATTTATCCTGTCTAGCCGTAGCCGTTAAGAATAAATAGTTATCGTATCCTACTTCAGCAGAACCAAAAACAGAATTGATACCCGACTCGCTAAAACCATAACCAAAGTTTCTGTTATTAGCGGAATTCAAAGCATGAAAGAAGGGAACTGAGAATCCATTACCAGAAGCGGATATTTCCTCATACTTGCTATACTGCTTATTTCCACCAACAAAGGCGTTTACTGATATTTTACCAAATACATCGTCAAAACCTAACATGGCATCCATGTTTCTTTCTTGGCGATTTTGGAAACGCTCATTGATACTACCACCTTGCTGAAAACCTGTACCCTGTGGCGTAAGAGACTCTCCTTTAGTATAGTAAAAGTCAGTACTTAGTCTACCTGTAACAAAAAGAAAGTCAGTTATATCATATCTTAATTGCCCTGAAGCTGTTACACGATCTCTTACCGAATTATCGTTATATTGATATGCCGACCAGTAGGCATTAGAACCCCAGAAATTGGCATAATCAGAAAGCATTTCAGTACCAGGTGCTCTATTTCCAGCTGCATATACGCTCGGATCTAAACCAGAAGGTAAAGCTCCTAATTTATCAGGATCTCCCTTTGTGTCCGTAACATCAACGTTGGCAGGTATTTTCCATACCGCTTGATGTGGGTTACCTGGAGAGTCAGATACCCTTGGACGATTCTTTGCAGTTTCCTTCGAGTACAGTATTTTACCATTTACAGTAAGCTTCTTACCAAACTTAGAGTTGGTAGAAAAAGCGATATTAGTACGATCAAAATCAGAGTTAGGAACGATACTTTTCGATCTTAAATCAGCCAATGATAATCTAAAGTTTTGTTCTCCATTCCCACCGGAAAGAGAAACGCTATTCGTTAAAGCACTACCTGTTCTATAAAAAGCATCAAATGCATTTCCTTGATCGGTATATGGTCTATTTTCGCCAAATACATTAGGAACAGAGCTTACACTTCCTAATTTTGGTCCCCAGCCAATAGAACCCCAGTTGCTTGCCTCTTGAATAGTTCTAGGTGCAGTAGCCACTTCATTCACATAGTTTCCAGCACCATATTGATTTTGCTTTTCACTTTGATCATTGATTGTTTCTGCCACATAGTTTAGACCGTACTGAACGCCAAGTCCTTTTCTTTTTGTTCCTTTCTTGGTAGTTACGTTTATAACACCATTTCCTCCTCTTGAACCATAAAGTGCACTTGCATTGGCACCTTTAAGTACCGTGATAGACTCAATATCGTCAGGATTCAAACTAGAAAGACCATCACCACCATCAGAACCTCCCCATAAACCGGCAGATCCATTTTGGCTATTATCCATAGGCACACCATCAATTACATATAATGGCTGGCCTGAGCCACCTAAAGATTTATTTCCTCTGATCACAACTCTAGAAGAACCCGCAGCACCAGTTGCAGGAGCCGAAACGTTCACACCAGCAATACGTCCTGCAAGTGCATTTCCTAAATTGTTTTCACGAGCCTTGGTGAAATTATCTCCACCAACCTCTGTTACCGAATATTGAAGAGCTCTTTTGTCCCTTTCCACCCCAAGAGCTGTAACTACTACTTCTCCTAATGCATTTGCATCAGTAGCAAGGGTTACATTGATAACATTACTGTTAGCAACTGTAATACTCTGAGACTCAAACCCGATATAACTGTAAGTAATAGTCTCTCCTTTTTTGACAGAAATAGTATAATTTCCACCATCATTCGTAATGGTACCATTCGTAGTACCTTTTACAGTTACGTTCACCCCATATAGAGGAGAACCATCATCCTCCACCACTTTCCCTGTAATACTTACGGTCTGAGCCATAGAGTAAAACGAGATCAAGGTGAGGCTAAAAACTTTCCATATAGATAGTTTTTTTCTCATAGAATTAAGATTTTAAATAGTTGAAAAATTTGATAAAGAAAAAGGAATTAGGGGTTACTGTAGTTTATTTCGTTAGGGTTATGAAGTAAACCTACATCAGCAAAGGTAAATAAAAACGCATTATAGTACCATTTAATCAGACAAATGATTTTAGCACTATTTTATCCGATTATATTACTAAGGCATGCAAAAAAGAAAAACGGAACTCATCACTAAGGTGACAAGATCCGTTTTCAATACACGAACCAACTGAAAAAGAGCTACTAAATAAATATAATAGTTAATTAACCTATACTAACTTTTAATCAAAAAAAGACTATAAATAAAACGTGAGGCTAAAATAACAGAAGATACATACCAATACCCGCGAAATATCCTATCAGAGCTAACCATGAAATTTTCTTTACATACCAGAAGAAATTTATTTTCTCCATGCCCATAGCAGCTACCCCAGCGGCAGAACCTATAATAAGTGCACTTCCACCTGTACCTGCACAGTATGCCAATAACTCCCAGAAAGAATCATCCATTGGGTATGTAGCCAAATCATACATTCCCATAGAAGCCGCTACCAAAGGAACGTTATCTACAATGGAAGAAAACAAACCAATAAGAACCACAGTTATCGTTTGGTTTCCTATTGTTTCTGTTAACCAGCCCGCTAAACCTGATAAAACACCTTCTGTTTGCAAAGCAGACACCGCCAAAAGAATACCCAAGAAAAAGAGAACACTCGGCATATCTACTTTTTCTAAAGCCTTATAAACAGAGTAATTCTTTCTAAAGTGCTCATTCTTATCTTTCAAAATAAGCTCCGTAACTAACCAAATTACCCCTAAAGCCAACATCATACCCATAAATGGCGGAAGGTGTGTCACCGTTTTAAAAAGTGGTACAGAAAGTAATCCACCGATACCCACACAGAAAATAATAAGCTTCTCGCCTTTAGAATGGTAAATTTCACCATCAGAAATAAAGGACTTCTTAGGTAAATCACCTTTTAGCGACGGCATAATAGCCAAAACTGGTACTAGCATACAAACTAAACTTGGCAGAATCAGTTTATAAATAATATTACCCGCACTTATCTGTCCACCTATCCATAGCATGGTGGTAGTTACATCACCCATCGGAGACCAAGCTCCTCCAGCATTTGCCGCTACCACAATAAGACCAACAAAAATCATCCTGGTTTCAGCCTTGTCAATTATCTTCCTCATTAATGTCACCATCACTATAGTAGTAGTAAGGTTATCCAAAAGAGCAGACAAGAAAAACGTTAGGATACATATAATCCACATCAGCTTAGTCTGGCTTCTGGTATTAATTCTATCGGTGATAATATCAAAGCCATCATAGGTGTCAATAAGCTCCACAATGGTCATGGCTCCCATTAAAAAAAACAGAATACTGGCTATCTCACTTAAGTGATGTAAAAGTTCTTCATTTAAATGTACAGGGTCGTGAGACATGAAAGCCACCACTGTCCAGCAAAGTGCTCCCGTAAGCAACGCGGAAGCCGATTTATCTATAGAAATATTGTGTTCTAGCACAATTCCTACATAGCCTATAATAAAAACTAGAATTAAAAGAGTAGTCATAGAATATTTATTTGTTCAAATCAAAACGTGACAAAAATAGCCATCAAAACAGCCTATCCAAACAAAATTTTGAGTATTATCATCAACCTAAATATTCAAAATTGCCCTTTTCATTTAGTCAATCTGCCGCTTATCCTATTCCACCTATAGGAATAAACAATGTTTACTAACATTGTCACTGCAAACAGACGACACGGATGAATTATAGATTTTTTTTTATTCTTTTACTAGCAGCGTTCAGTTCCAAGGCTCAGACCAAACTCTCTGGAGCCAATGATTCCAAAACCTATTCACTTTATAACTGCATAGATTACGCTTTAGAACATAATATTACTTTAAGACAAAACCAGCTAGCCATAGAAAGCAGTATAGTTAGGCTAAATCAATCCAAAGCAAACATTCTTCCAAGCATAAATGGACAGTTTAACGCCAACACCAATTTTGGTAGGAACATTGACCCTTTTTCAAATGATGTAGTAACCAGCACCATCGGAACCAACTCTCTGGGAGCAACCGCTGGCATGATACTTTATAACGGGTATAGATTAAAAAATACTATTCTTAGGAGTGAGATGGACTTGGAGGCTGCCAAACTGGACGTGGAGACTCAAAAGAACAATATCTCTCTTCAAATAGCAGTATCGTATCTAAATGTACTGTCTTCAGAAGATATGATAGAAGTGGCTCGTCAAAACGTGATTGTCAGCCAGCTTCAATTAGACCGCACCTCCAAATTGGTACAAGCAGGGGCATTGCCAGAAACTAATATGTTTAACCTAAACGCCCAGTTAGCCAACGACGAACTGCAACTGGTCAATGCAGAAAATGCACGACAGTCTAACATCCTAACGCTTAAGCAAAATATGAACCTACCTGGAGACCAAGAGCTTCAGGTAGAAAGAGTAGACCTGCCAAGTCCTTCACTACAGCTATATCCTGAAACCCCCACAGAAGTTTATGAAGCCGCCATAAATTATCTCCCAGAGGTAAAATCATCCGTTATGGGAGAAAAAATGGCAGAGGTTAATATTCAGATAGCCAAGTCCGTTGGATTACCAAGCTTAAGAGCTAATTTGGGATGGGGGTCTTCTTACTCCACAATTGCCAAAAACATCTTACCAGGTGAAACTACCTATAAACCAACGGCTGTTACGGCAGAATTTGAAGGGCAAACCATTCCTTTCATCGTCAATTTCCCTCAGCAGGGGTTTGTAAGAGAGAGCATCCCTTACTTCAGCCAAATAAACAACAATCAAAATGTCTACATCGGTGTTTCTGCTCAGATTCCTATTTTTAATGGATTCAACAAGAAATACCAAACACAGTCTGCCGAAATTCAGAAGTTACAATCTAAACTCAATACTGAAATCACCAAAGTGACCATTAGGCAAAATATAGACCAAGCCTACATTAATATGCTCAACGCGTCAAAAAGTTACAGTGCCAATAGAGTTCAAGTAAACGCTCTTGAAAAAGCATTTGAAGCTGCAGAAGCTAGCTATAATGCCGGTGCATCAAATTTTGTAGATTACAATTTAGCCAAAACCAATTTAGACAGAGCCTTAGCCAATCAAATACAAGCTAAATACGATTACATTTTTAAGATTAAAATCTTAGATTTTTATCAAAACAAACCACTAGAATTCTGATATAAAAACGAAAAGTAATGAATAAGAAATCGAATAAAATATGGTGGATAGTAGGGATTATTGCCCTAATTTTTATAGCCTTACTATTCCTCGCGAAGCAAAAAGGATGGATAGGCCAAGAAAAACCCACTGAAGTAGAATTTACTACAGTCACCACATCCGATTTGACAGAAACCGTTTCTGCTTCTGGAAAAATACAACCAGAATTAGAAGTTTCCATCACTCCTGATGTTCCTGGCGAAATCATTGGCCTGTACATTGAAGAAGGAGACTCCGTCAGAAAAGGACAGTTACTGCTTAAAATACAACCGGAAAACTACATTTCTGTGGTTGAAAGGTTTAGGGCTGGGGTGAATCAATCTAAAGCTTCTGCAGAACAGTCTAAATCTCAGATAGCACGAGCCGAGTCTCAACTTTTAAGAGCCGAATTGGACTTTAAAAGACAAAAGCAGTTGTTTGACGACAAAGTGGTCTCTCGCTCAGACTATGAAATCTCAGAGACCAACTTCCGAGTGGCAAAACAAGATTTAGAAGCCGCTAAAGCCAGTTATGAAGCCGCTAAGTATGGTATTAAAAGTGCTGAGGCCAACCTCAAAGATGCTTCTGAAAACCTTAGAAAAACCAATATTTATGCCCCAATGAACGGTATAGTTTCAAAATTAGTGGTGGAGCTTGGAGAAAGAGTGGTGGGTACATCTCAAATGGCAGGGACAGAAATGCTAAGAATTGCGAACTTGAACAACATGGAGGTTCGTGTCAATGTTAACGAAAACGACATTGTAAGAGTAAGTCAAGAAGATAAAGTGGTGATTGATGTAGATGCCTACAGTGCTGACGACAAACAATTTATGGGCGTAATAACGCACATAGCTAATACCGCGAATGGCTCTGGTGGCTCACTGGCCGCTAATGCCAATTCTACGGAAGCAGTAACCGAGTTTGAAGTAAGAATAAACATATTACCCTCTTCTTATAAAGAGTTGCTCTCAAGAAGTAGATATCCTTTTAAACCAGGTATGACCGCCACAGTAGATATCATCACGGAAACTAAAACAAATGTTATCTCTGTGCCCATTTCGGCCGTAACCACAAGAAGTGGTGATGAAAAAGACACGGAGGAAAAAGAAAATAAAGATAACGGTATGAACTTAGGAGCTAAAGAAGAAATCATAGCTTCAAAAGAAAAACTTAAGGAGATTGTTTTCATCAACGACAATGGTGTTGCTAAAATAAGAGAAGTAAAAACAGGAATTACAGATACCCAAGCAGGTACCATAGAGGTAATAGAAGGCCTAAAGGCAGGAGACATTATCATTTCTGGCCCTTTTGTAGAAGTTTCTAAACGCCTGAAAGAAGGAGACCGCGTTACTGAAAAGAAAAAACAAGACAAGAAAGAAGATTAAAAGCGTCACTTATTGGCTAATTTGAAAAAGAGAAGACCGTCAGTCTTCTCTTTTTCGTTATCTAAGAAATATATTTGCTTTATGAAAGTTACAGTCATAGGAGGAGGAAGCTGGGCCACGGCATTGGTTAAAATATTAAGTGAGAATAGTAAAATCAAGATAAAGTGGTGGATGAGAAGCCACGAAGCTGTAGAGCATATCAAAAAACACCATCACAATCCTAAATATCTTAGCAGTATAGAGTTTCACCCTTCAAAGGTAAAGCCGTACATAAACCTAAAAGAAGCTCTCAAAAATACTGAGTGGGTTATTTTAGCCATTCCAGCGGCATTTCTTGCCGAGGCCATTTCTAGTGTAAAAAAGAGTGATTTCGAAGGGAAGTATATGGTATCTGCCGTAAAAGGAATGATTCCAAAAAGCAATGAACTCATCTCTGATTTCTTACTCAACAGCTATGACATCCCTCTTATTCGTCAGTGTGCTATAGCGGGACCTTGTCATGCAGAGGAAGTTGCTTCAGAAAAACAATCTTACCTAACCATAGCTGCACCAGATTTAGAAGTGGGTCAGACGTTCGCTGAAATTCTAGCCTGCAGATATGTCAATACCTCAGCTATAACAGATTTATACGGGGTAGAACTTTCAGCAGTAATGAAAAACATTGTGGCTCTTGCCTGCGGAATCACACATGGGCTGGGGGCCGGGGATAATTTCCAAGCGGTTATGGTGTCAAATGCCATGCTGGAAATCAAACGCTTTGTCAGTTTACTTGCCCCATTAGAAAGAGAACTTATTTCCTCAGCATATCTAGGTGATCTTTTAGTAACAGCCTACTCTCAGTTTAGTAGAAACAGAACCTTTGGAGGTATGATTGGTAGAGGATACCGCGTAAAAACCGCTCAAATGGAAATGAATATGGTGGCTGAAGGGTATTATGCCGTCAAAAGTATTTACGAAATCAACAAAAAAATTAAGGCTTATATGCCCATCGTAGATTTTACCTACGCTGCCTTATACGAAAAAAACTCCCTTAAAAAGGAGTTTAATTCATTGAAATCCAAGCTTTCTTAATGCCTAGGCGTCTACTCTAAAAGACAGTTTGCATATACATCCGTAGGTAGTCACTTTACCATCCTGCACATGTGCTTTAATATCTTGCACATAAACTGAATCTATATTATGAATAGATTTTGATGCTGAAGTGACTGCATTTTGAATGGCATCTTCTATGCTTATTTCCGAAGATGCTATGAGTTCAATTACTTTAACGATTGCCATAATATTTTAAATTTTATAGTTTGTTTATTGACCTAAAAGGTAAGAATAATCTATGGATAATACCAGTTAAAGTAAACCTCGAATTGAAGCAGAAATCTCAGAAAGTTCTTGATCAGAAATCTTTATTTTGTGATTAAAATCAATGTCCGCCATGCTATTTAAAGGAATTAGATGAACATGTGCATGTGGCACTTCAAGGCCAATCACCGCCACTCCTATTCTTTTACAAGGTACGGCTCCTTTAAGAGCTGAAGTCAAACTCTTCGCAAAAGCCATTAAACCCAGATACAAATCATCGTCAAGGTCAAAAATGTAATCTACCTCCTTTTTAGGAATCACTAAAGTATGACCTTTAGCACATGGAAAAACATCTAAAAAAGCCAAGAAATCTTCCGTCTCTGCAATTTTATGACAAGGTATTTCACCACTAATAATTTTTGAAAATATAGACGCCATTGTTGATAACTTGATTACATGGTTATTTCTACTACTTCTACTTCCACCACACCTGCTGGAGCCTGAATCTCTGCTTTATCTCCCACAGCTTTACCTAAAAGCCCTTTTGCAAAAGGAGAATTAATAGAAATCTTCCCTTGCTTTAAATCTGCTTCTTCCTCTGCCACCAAAGTGTAAGTCATTTTGGCCCCATTCTTTAAGTTCTTTATGGTCACTTTGTTCAATAATGAAACCTTTGAATTGTCAATGGTAGACTCATCCAAAATTCTCGCTACAGACATCAGCGTTTCCAATTTTGATATCTCAGATTCCATATGACCCTGTGCATCTTTGGCTGCATCATATTCAGCATTCTCAGATAAATCTCCTTTATCTCTTGCTTCAGAAATTTGAGCGGCTATGTCTTGTCTTCCTTTTCCTTTTAAATAAGCGAGCTTATTCTTAAGGTTCTCATAACCCTCTTTGGTATAGTATTGATATTTTGACATATATATAAAATTTTACTAGTGTTATTAAAAAAAAATTGCCCGCCTTCACAGGTGGGTAAAAAAAAAGAACGGCGTAAATCTTACCGTTCCAAACAAACAAATTTTGTATTCTGGAAACTAGTTCAGAGTCGCTCTTTAAATATTATTATTTTTTGTTCTTTCCTCATTTTCAAAATTTTCATTTCAAAACTACAAATTATTCTCGGTAAATCAACAGGTAGACCACATTTCAAATTTCATTTTTTCTAGCTTTGTAGACTTATCCAAAAGAAAACAAGCATGAGAATCATATTTATGGGTACGCCCGACTTTGCGGTAGAAAGCCTCAAGGTTTTAGTAGAATCTGATCTTCAGGTTGTTGCGGTGCTAACAGCACCCGACAAACCCGCAGGAAGAGGGAAAAAACTACAGCAATCGCCTGTAAAAACTTACGCACTTTCTCAGAACATTCCAGTCCTACAACCACCCAAGTTAAAAAACGCTGAATTTATAGAAGAATTAAAAAGCTACAAAGCAGACCTTCAAGTTGTGGTGGCTTTCAGAATGCTTCCTGAAGTGGTTTGGGCTATGCCGACATCAGGTACCATTAACCTACATGGCTCTTTACTTCCTCAGTACAGAGGGGCAGCACCTATAAATTGGGCCGTTATTAATGGTGAAACCCAAACTGGCGTCACCACCTTTTTTATTGAAAAAGAAATTGATACCGGAAAAATCATATTCAAAGAGACCATTAACATTTCAGCAAACGACAATGCAGGCAGCGTTCATGATAAACTTATGCAGTTAGGCGGCCAACTGGTGCTAAAAACCGTAAAGGCCATTGAAAACAATGACTACCCACAGATAGAACAAGAGGAGTTTGAGCAATTGAAGTCTGCCCCTAAAATATTTAAAGAAGACTGCCAAATAGACTGGTCTATGACTTCTAAAGAAGTATATGATTTTATACGAGGCCTTAGCCCCTATCCTGGAGCTTGGACAAATTTCCAGGCCAACGAAACCGATACCATTGGCTCTTTAAAAATATTTGATTCTATCATCATAGAGCGTAACGACAAAGAAACACCAGGCCAGATACATACCGACAATAAGTCTTTTATAGAAGTTTCAACCGCGGATGGCAGGATAGGGCTCCTCAATCTTCAAATTCCTGGCAAAAAAAGACTAAAAATTGATGAGCTTTTAAGAGGATACGACGCCTCAAACATTAAGCTATCGTAATGAGAGCAAGAAGTTTACACGGATAGTGAATACACAAGTAATTGCACAATGCCAATCAATTATTTAACTATCAGTAGATTAATCATATATTAAAATACTGTAATAGTCTTTCAGGATATTTATGGTTACTTTTGCGGACTTTTTCATAAACTTCTAGTTAACAAAATGTTCTCTCTAGAAAATTAAAAATTATGCAAGACATTAGAAATATCGCGATAATTGCCCACGTAGATCACGGCAAAACGACTTTGGTGGATAAGATCATCCACGCTTCTAAAATATTTCGTGAAAATCAGGAATTTGGTGATCTAATCCTTGACAACAATGATTTAGAAAGAGAACGTGGAATTACCATCGTTTCAAAAAACGTATCTGTAAGATATGGTAACACCAAAATAAATATTATTGACACACCTGGTCACGCCGATTTCGGAGGTGAGGTGGAGCGTGTGTTGAAATTAGCTGACGGAGTTATCCTTTTAGTAGATGCATTTGAAGGTCCAATGCCTCAGACGCGTTTCGTATTAGGTAAAGCGTTGGACTTAGGACTTAAGCCAATTGTAGTTGTTAATAAAGTTGACAAAGAAAACTGTAGACCAGACGAGGTTCACGAAATGGTTTTCGACTTAATGTTTAACCTTAATGCTACAGACGACCAACTAGATTTCCCTACACTTTACGGTTCTTCTAAACAAGGCTGGATGAGTGATGATTGGCAAAAACCAACGGATAACATTATCGCTCTTTTAGATGCGGTTATTGAGCATATTCCTGCGGCAAAAACACAAGAAGGTCCTGCTCAAATGCAAATCACTTCTTTAGATTATTCTTCTTTCGTAGGTAGAATTGCCATTGGATTGGTAGCTAGAGGCGTTCTTAAAGAAGGTCAGAATGTAATGCTTTGCACTGCTGATGGCTCACTGAAAAGAAATAAAATCAAAGAACTTCATGTTTTTGAAGGTCTTGGTAGAGTTAGAGTATCAGAAGTATCTTCTGGAGAAATCTGTGCTATCACAGGTATCGAAGGGTTTGAGATTGGAGATACTGTAGCAGATATAGATCAACCAGAAGCTCTTCCAAGAATTTCTATTGATGAGCCTACGATGAATATGCTCTTCACTATTAACAATTCTCCTTTCTTTGGACAAGATGGCAAATTTGTCACTTCTCGTCACTTGAGAGATAGATTGATGAAAGAAATGGAGAAGAACCTAGCCCTTAAAGTAGAGCAAGGTGAGTCTGAAGATAAATTTATCGTATTTGGTAGAGGTATTCTTCACCTTTCTGTATTGATAGAAACAATGCGTAGAGAAGGTTATGAGCTTCAAGTAGGTCAGCCACAAGTAATCTTCAAAACAGGAGAGAACGGTGAAAGATTAGAGCCTATTGAAACCTTAGTAGTAGATGTACCTGAAGAAAGTGCTGGTAAAGTAATTGAGCTTGCTACACAGAAAAAAGGTGAGTTACTTATTATGGAGCCTAAAGGCGATTTGCAACACCTTGAATTCAACATTCCATCTAGAGGTCTTATCGGCTTAAGAAGTAATGTACTTACAGCCACACAAGGTGAGGCTATCATGAATCACAGATTCAAGTCTTACGAGCCATATAAAGGAACTTTACCAGGAAGAATAAACGGTTCTCTTATTTCAATGGCCAACGGACCTGCCATTCCTTACTCTTTAGATAAACTTCAAGATAGAGGGGTATTCTTTATTGATCCAGGAGAAGAGATTTACATGGGTATGGTAGTCGGTGAGCACAATCGTCAGAATGACATCGTGGTTAACTTACAAACTACTAAAAAATTAAGTAACATGAGATCCTCTGGTGCAGATGATCAAGTTAAGATTGCTCCCAAAGTACAATTCTCATTAGAAGATTGTATGGAATATATCCAAAAAGACGAGTACTTAGAAATCACTCCAAAATCTCTAAGAATGCGTAAAATATACTTAGACGAAAACGAAAGAAAACGTAACAGTCGTCAGACTGAATTAGCGTAATCATAGGCTTAAAAAAAACCACCAAAGCTGACTTATACCAGTTGCTTTGGTGGTTTTGCATTTAAGCTCATCTCACTTTTTGGTTTCGCTCCTACAAAACCAATATTCCTATTAACTTTGTCAATCATTGAAATAGAAGAACCCTCCTTTTAATGTCGAAAACACTTGCTTTTACCATATGCTCTGTCAACTATTTGGCTCAAGCCAAAGTACTTTCAGAGTCCTTAAAAAGAACCAACCCGAATTTTGAATTTGTAATAGGCTTATGCGACAAAATAGAAGGTAGAGATATTGACCCATCAAAAATTGAGGGCTTAAATATTCTAGAAGTTCACAAAATTGGTATCGAAGGCTTTGACGAGATGTGTGAACGATACGACATCACAGAATTAAACACCGCGGTAAAGCCATTCTATTTCAACTATTTCTTAAAGAGTCGCCCAGATCTTATCAACTTCTACTACATAGACCCTGATATTGAAATCTTTGATACGTTCCAAGGCATAGAAAACAGATTAGAGGAATCTGACATTGTCTTAACACCCCATTTTTACACACCAGTCTATGACAATTGTTCTCGTACAGAGCAAGAAATGTTTGTCAACGGTATATACAATCTAGGTTTTTTGGCCGTAAAAAGGTCGAAACCAGTAGACGAGTTTATGAACTGGTGGATGATAAAACTTCGTACAGAGTGCTACATGGACATCCAAAAAGGGATGTTTGTGGATCAGCTGTACTGTAACATGGTGCCTCTTTATTTTGACAATGTTGTTATTGAAAAAAATCCGGGTTATAACATCGCTTACTGGAATCTACACGAAAGAACCATTACCGAAAAAAACGGAAAGTACTATGTAAATGGTGAGCCCTTAATCTTTTATCATTACAGTGGCATGAATTCTGCAGACCCTATCAATATATCAAGATGGCAAAACAGATTCGACCTAAATAGCAGACCAGACTTAGCTCCTCTTTTCAAATCGTACAGAGCACAGATAGAAAACTACGCTAATAAATATTTTAAAGCCTTTGATTGCGTTTACGCAAAAGGAGATATAAAAGTAGATGACCGAAGTTTCCTAAAAAAGGTATTGATGTCTGCGTCCTACAGAGTTTTTGCTTTCTTTGAAAGACTACCGATTTGATCATAAAGATGAAGATTGCTATTATTTCTATTGTTTTTCCTTACCCTGTTGACAATGGCGGCGGTGCTGCTACTTTCAACATGATTGATTATTTAAGACATAAGCATGAAATAACTTTCATTTGTCCGAATGTAGCTGAGGTCAACAAAGAAAAACTCCAGGATTTATGGCCCAATGTTAAAATCTTAACTACCAAAAAAAATGGCAGTGAGAGTTTATCTTTAAAAACTTATAAAGCCATTTTAAGGCTAAATCAATTCATAAAAGGTACCGTTTTAGATTATTTCTATCCTAAAACCCACTTGGCCATTAATGATTTATCCAAATTCTACTTCCCAGGATTTCTAGCATTGGTAAAGGAAGAAGTAACCTATGAAAACTATGATTTAGCCCAGGTCGAATTTATAGAATTTGCCGGAATCGTTCATTTACTGCCAAAAAACCTTCCTAAAATCTTCATTCACCACGAATTAAGATTTAAGAGGTTGCAAATGGAATACGACACCCTAGAAAATAAAACGCTGTCAGACCTTTGGCATATTTCAGCTACAAAAGATTTAGAAATAGCTCTACTAAATCATTATGATAAGGTAGTATCTGTAACAGAAACAGATAAAGGATACCTTGAAGAAGCGGGTGTTAAAAAGGAACTATTATTCACTTCTACCCTTCCTATAAATTTCAAAATGGCCGACATTAATTCGCCATTTACTTTTAAAGGGAACATCGTCTTCTTAGGACCAGAAAACCATTATCCTAATTTGGATGGTGTAAATTGGTTCCTGGAGCACTGCTGGGAAAGAATAATCACCAAACATCCAAATCTAAAACTTCAAATAGTTTCAAGATGGTCTGATGAATTTAAAAAGCTTCATAAAACTAAAAAGAATGTATTCTTTTTAGGCTTTGTAGAAGACTTATCCCATAGTTTTAAAGGTTCTATTATGATCGTTCCTCTAAGAATAGTGAGTGGTATGAGAATGAAAATCTTGGAGGCCATTTCATGGAAAATGCCTATTATTAGCACCGTGGTTGGAGCGGAAGGCCTACCTATGGTAGATGGCAAAAACTGTATGCTGGCTCATGATGCAGATGAGTTTGTACAGAAAACATTAGAACTCATAGAAACAAAAGGACTGGCCGAAAAATTAATAACGCAGTCTCAAAAATTAATTACCGACCAATATCAAATTGAAAAGTGCGGAGAAATACGAAACGCTCTTTACAATACTTTTAAATAATTCCTATGTCAATAGTTAATCCATTAAAGCCTTTGCGTAAGTTTGATATCCATAAACAAACTTGTCAACATAGCACAAAAATAATAAGAGCGTTGCAGAGATAAATGCCATCAGTAAGTGTCATATTACCCAATTATAATCACGCCGATTTCCTTAGAGACAGAATTGAGAGTATCTTAAATCAATCTTTTCAAGATTTTGAGCTGATTATCCTAGATGACTGCTCCTCTGATATTAGTTGTGAGATAATTAAGTCTTATGAAGACCATCCATTACTAAGTCACATTGTAATCAATAAAGAAAACTCAGGAAGTACATTTAAGCAGTGGGAAAAGGGTCTTGCCCTTGCTTCTGGTGAGTTTATCTGGATAGCCGAAAGCGACGACCTAGCCGAACTAAACTTTCTTGAACATCATATGAAAATGTTCAAGGCGAACAAAAGCCTTGGAGTTTCTTTCTCGGCCTCCACTTGGATAGACGAGAAAGGAAAAACCTTTCATGAGCCGGAACATGAATATGAGTTATACGCTCAGGGTTCTACATTGCTTAAAGACTATTTCATAAAGGGCAATTTAATTTATAATGCCAGCTCATGTGTCTTTAAAAAATCATTGGTTCCTTGGGAAACATTAAAGGCTGTTATTGGGTACAAATACTGTGGAGACTGGCTATTTTGGGTAGACTTAGTGGCCAACACAGAAATAAACAGAACGAGCAAGAGACTTAATTTTTTCAGACGACATTCAAACAATGTCTCTTTCGAAGCAGAGTCTAAAGGGCTACAATTTTCGGAAGGTCTTAAGGTAGTCAATCATATTTTTGAAAAACAACATTTCAGTTTTTTTGAAAAACAAAAACTTATCTTTTACTGGGTTCAAAAACTAAGAAAGAGCAGTATTGAGAATAAAAAAAGGTTTATTGGACTCCTACCGTTTCCTGCCAAAATTTCTTATGCGGTAAGTCCGGCCATTAGTAGTTTAATGTCATTTTTAGCGTCCTAAAAGAATTAATGAAAGGAATTAGCCTTATCATCTGTTGTTATAATAGTGCTCAAATCATTGAGCAAACTTTAGACTACGTCCAAAAGCAAGAACCAACAGAAATCGAATGGGAGGTAATACTTATTGACAATAATTCTACCGATGAAACCGCAAAGGTCTCTGAGTCCTCTTGGAATTTTGAGAAAAACCCAAACCTAAAAATATTTAAAGAATCTAAGTCTGGGCTTTCAAATGCAAGACTGCGAGGTATAAAGGAATCAAAATATGACATTATCTCTTTTGTAGATGATGACAACCTTATTCCTACAAATTGGATAAACTATCTATCCCAAGTGTTTGAAGACCCTGCCATAGGTGTTCTTGGCGTTACCTCTATTGGTAAATTTGATTTCACAGTCCCGGAATGGTACGAAAGGCACAAACTATCTTTTGCCACGGGTAAGCTTTATGACTTAAAGTTTGGAGATGTAACCAGTGCAGGATTAGTATATGGTGCGGGAATGACCATGAGAAAAGAAATCTTCCAGAAACTGGATCAAAAAAACTGGAAACCATATCTTACAGACAGGGTTGGCAAAAAACAATCTGGTGGTGGAGATTCTGAATTAACCCTGGTTTCTAGACTTTTAGGTTATAAAATTTACTACTCTAACGAACTCAATACGCAACATTTCATCATACCAGATAGGCTTACATGGCAGCGTTTAAGAGAAATGACTGCAGGCTTCGGACAAGCAGATGTTTTTGTGCTTCCGTATACTTACATCTATAATAAATCTGAAGGGAACACTAGCCTACTGAATGAACTTAGGAAGAAATGGTGGGTTAACTATCTCGGCAAAAAAGTAGCTTTGGCTTTGTTGAAACTTAAAAAAAATACAGGAAAAATATCTAAAGAAGATTATGAAATCGCAGAAATTAGAAATAAAGCCTTTTGCGAAGCTATTTTACTTCAAAAGAAACAATTTGAAAGTTCCTTTTACGAGCTTCAAAAACTAAGCAACCTTTAATAGTTTTCCATCTCCAGAAATAAAATTTATATTTCGGAATGAAGGAAAAACATTTCATGGAAAGGGCTCTAGAACTTGCCAAACTTGGAGCCGGTCACGTAAGTCCTAATCCAATGGTGGGTTGTGTCATAGTTCATGAAGACAAAATTATTGGGGAAGGCTGGCATATGAAATATGGCGAGGCTCACGCAGAGGTCAATGCTATAAACAACGTCCAGGACAAATCCCTCCTTCCCTTTTCCACAGCATATGTGAGTTTAGAGCCTTGTTCACACTTTGGTAAAACACCACCCTGTGCAGACTTGCTTATTAAAGAAAGACTAAAAAAAGTAGTTGTTTGTAACACCGACCCTAATGAAAAAGTTAATGGCAACGGAATACAAAAATTAAAAAACGCGGGAATTGAGGTCTCCACAGGATTATTAGTAGAAAATGGAGCATTTCTTAATAGACGTTTTTTCACCTCTCAATTAAAAACACGACCTTATATTATTCTAAAATGGGCAGAATCTGCCAACGGTTGCGTAGCAGATAAAGACGGCAATCCAGTAAGCATTAGTGGAGAGTTTGCTCAAATCCATTCTCATAAATGGCGAGCTACAGAAGATGCCATTATGGTAGGCGGCAATACCGTTATTAAAGATAACCCTAGCCTAAGTACTAGACACTGGGAAGGAAAAAACCCCATTAGAGTCATCCTTTTCCCAGAAATAAAACCTACCGACAATTTTAAGGTATTAGACCAAAGTGTTGTAACCTACGTACTTAATAAAAATTATTCTCTTAAGGATGGGAATACGGAATTCATAAAGATTGACGTAAATTCGAATATTCTTGATTTCGTTTTAGGACAACTTCATGAAAGAAAGGTGATGTCATTAATCGTAGAAGGTGGACCAAAACTCCATGAAATGTTTATTAAAGACAACCTTTACGACGAAATAAGAGTTTTTAAGAGTAAAAAGTTAATCGTCTCGCAAGGGCTAAATTCAGCTTCTATTCCCAAAAATCTTTTAGAGATACAAAATATTGATTTAAAAACAGATTATTTAAGGATTTTTTCAAGAGAATTCCAACCTTAACTTACTTTATTGAGTCCTGCTTAATGACCCTATCTTAAGAGATTGTTTCATTATCAGGATGAGAATCACTGATAATTGCAATTTTAAGATAGAATGCCCAATGAAACTCAAATAATTCAGGACTGCCTTAAACAAGACAGGAATGCCCAGAAACAGCTCTATGAACTGTATTCAGGTAAACTGTTTATCGTGGCCTTGAGGTATATGAGAGATAGGGAAAATGCTCAAGATGTATTGCAAGATTCTTTTATTAAGATATTTAAATATTTAGATACATTCAGATTTGATAGCCCGTTAGAAGCTTGGATGAGAAAAATAGTGGTTAATACCGCTCTCAAAGCCTTGAAAAAGGACAAAAAGCTTACACAAAGTCTAGAAGGCGACTATATGATTGTTGAAGAACTACATTATAGCAACTTGGGCTTTGAAAATCTGTCTTATCAGCATTTGTTAAATATGATAGGGGAATTGCCAGAGGGTTGTAGAACCATTTTTAACCTCTACGCCATAGAAGGCTTTAAACATCAGGAAATTGCCACTATGCTAGAAGTGACTGAGGGAACCTCAAAGTCTCAGTACTATAGAGCAAAGGCCTTATTGCAAGAAAAACTTGCGAAAGAAAATAGTAGAGAAGCTGGAAAACTATCCGCAAAAATATAAGTGATGAATAATTTTTTTGAAAATCAATGGAAAAAGGCATTTGAAGATGCCGAGGAAATCCCTCCGATTGATATTTGGAGAAATATTGAGGGAAAGTTAGACGAAGAAGCCATATCTGAAGCCTCTTTAGTTCATACGCTATTATCAGCATCAGAAACACCTGACGCCTCCGTCTGGGCTAATATTGAGAAAGAACTCGATAAAGAAAAGCCAGTTTTGGTAATTTGGTTTCAGAAATACGCTTCCACCGCAATTGCCGCGATGGTCTTCTTGGCCTTAAGTTTCTCTTTGCTTAATAATCTATTTGACAGAGACTCGTCCAAAGAAAAATTTCAAGCCGATGTGTCGCTACTAGAGAGTAAGGCATTACTAGGAGATTCTTATAATGGATCTGAAGACAATTCTAAAGAAACACTGAATTCAAAAACCTTAAGCTCGAAGGCATTTAGCCCTACTTATTACAGTAAAACATTATCGAATAATTTAGGATCATCAAAGGCTACTTTGGTTTTAGACTCAAAGTCCCCATCCTCTTCAAAAACAATCTTAGAGACATTGATTAATGAAGAAGAGAAGGTGTCAAGCGTTATCCATGAATCTATTTCTTCTTTAAAACTCCTTATTAAAAAAGAGTTTGATAACTACGGAAATAGGTTTACCATGAAGAGGAAAAAGTTATCCTTTGAAACGCCAGACAATCTTTTGGCCGACAATCAAGCCTCTTTCGTAAAGCGTTCATGGTTCGGATTATTTTCAGGCATATCTCCTTTTGACCCTAACTTTAAGATTAACAACTTTGAGAGAGCCGCATTAGTTTCTGCCAGTGACGTACCTCGTTCTTCCTTTGAATTTAACAGTGTAGGGGATACGGGTGGGCCGCTTTCTAAAAATGAAACATTTACCATACCGCTTTCTCAGCCGTATAACAACGTAAAATCTGGAAGGTCCATAAACCTTAGTGTTAATTATGGAAAAAGAATAAAGAAGCACTGGTCTGTAGAAAGTGGTGTGAGATATTTAGCGGGTAACTCTTTAGTGGCCAGTAACGTTTATTCGTATAACCAATATACCGGAAGTGTACAAAGCTTCTTAGAGTCTAATTACATTCGCCAAGACGCAGGTGTTTTTGACAACACTGTTATCTCTTCTGGTGGCGATATAGATAGTGATTATAAGTTTCTGATGATACCAGTACAGGTGGGCTATCATTTGCCTATGACCTCAAAACTAGAAGCATCTTTCACTACGGGTGTATCTGGCGACTTTATCATTAATAACGTTTTCGATAATATTTCTGAAGGCGGCAGTAAACTTACCGCAGGAAACTCTGCCTATAAGCCATTAAATCTGAGTGGCTTGGCAGGCGTGAAATTCAATTATTCGGTGAGAGATGATTGGCAAATTTCATTAGGCTCTGGTCTTCAGCAAACTTTAACATCTGGTGTAGAGAAAACAGAAAGTTTCTCATTTAAACCTAGATATCTAGGCATTAACTACGGCGTTAGCTACCGTTTCAAATAAAAACAATAAACTTTTTTAATAAACTGTACGCAAAAAAATACCCCACCGAAGTTTTTCAGTGGGGTATTTACACTTTATTCTAAGCCAATTTGGACTTTGCTATTTCCTCTTCTTTTAAAGCCCTCCTTAAAATTTTCCCTACATTGGTTTTGGGCAGCTCGTCTCTAAACTCCACATATTTTGGGCATTTATACGGCGTTAAATTCTCTCTTGCAAAAGCCTTGACTTGATCCTCAGTAAGATTAGGGTCTTTCTTGACCACAAAAACTTTTACCGCCTCTGTGGACTTGGCATCTGCCACCCCAATACAAGCCAGCTCTAAAACACCTGGATGCTCTACTATAACATCTTCAACCTCATTAGGATAAACATTAAAACCAGAAACTATAATCATGTCTTTCTTTCGGTCTACTATTTTAAAGTAGCCGTCTTCACTCATCACACCTATATCCCCTGTTTTAAACCATTTTCTACCATCCTCTGGATCTGTCAGGAAAACCTTATCCGTTTCTTCCTCTCTGTTAAAATATCCAGACATCACCTGCGGCCCAAAAGCACAAATCTCTCCAGCCTCACCAGGTTTAACCCAATTCCCATCTTCGTCCACTATTCTAATATCTGTACTGGGCCAAGGCACACCAATAGTTCCTATCCTATTGTCGCCTTTTATAGGATTTGAAGTAAGCACCGGTGATGTTTCTGATAATCCATAACCCTCCACCGGAAGGCAGCCAGTTTTCTCTTTCCACGCATTAGCTACCGCCTTTTGCAAGGCCATGCCGCCCGCCGAAGTAATTTTCAACTTGCTCCAATCTACACCATCAATGTCTGGATGGTTTAAAAGACCATTATAAAGGGTATTTAATCCTGTAAAAATATGAGGTGGATTCTTTTTCAAATCTTTAATAAAACCAGCCATATCTCTAGGGTTAGTAATTAAAAGATTCATAACACCCGTCTTTAATGCTGTTAAGGCATTCACGGTAAGAGCATAAACATGATAAAGCGGTAATGCTGCCACCACCACTATCTTATCATCGGTAATGTCATCCATGATCACACTTTGCCATGCATCGTTGGCCTCCAAATTTGCTATCAAGTTTCGGTGAGAAAGCATGGCTCCTTTTGAGACGCCTGTAGTTCCACCGGTATATTGTATAAAAGCCAATTCAGAACTTTTTACATCTGGCTTAACATATTTAAGTTTAGCCCCTATTTCTAAAGCTGTAGAAAACTTAACTGAATTGGGTAATGAATAAGAAGGTACCATTTTTTTAATGGTCTTCACCACAAAATTAACCAGCTGCTTTTTAGGAAAGCCAAGCATGTCTCCAAGCTCCGTCAATACGACATGTTCAATCTGGGTATCGGCTAGTACTTTCTCTAAATTATGAGCAAAGTTTGCTACAATAACGATGGCCTTTGCTCCCGAATCTTTGAACTGATGCTTCATCTCTCTTGGCGTATAAAGCGGATTAGTATTAACCACGACCAAGCCAGCCCTAAGAGCACCAAACAAAACCACGGGATACTGTAGACAGTTGGGCATTTGAATAGCTATCCTGTCTCCTTTCTGTAAGCCAATACTTTGTAGGTAGCTTGCGAAGTCTTCCGACAATCTATCAATATCAGCAAAACTAACTTCCTTGCCCATATTGGAATATGCCGCTCTCCCTGCATATTTCTTAAAGCCCTCTTCTATTAATTCGACTAAAGAGGTATAAACATCTGGATTTATTTCTGTGGATATCCCTTTAGGATAATTTTTTAGCCAGGGTTTAGAATCAGTCATTTCTTTGAGGTTTTTAGTTTGTATTTCTAGAAGTAAATTTAGTGTTTTAAAAGGATAAAATAAACGAAATATAGTCTCAAACCTTCTCTTTTAGAATAATTAAACGTAGTAACTAATTCCGAATTTGAATCCCGATTTTATAATTTCCATTAAAACTATATTAAGAATACACTAAAAAACAAAAGAACCGGCAAAAGCCGGTTCTTTTTATTATAACAATAAGCTTAGTCAATATTAAACGTCGACGTGGGCATATTTTGCATTCTTCTCAATGAACTCTCTTCTTGGAGCTACTTCATCTCCCATTAACATTGAGAATAATAAATCTGCCTCAGAGGCCGACTCAATAGTCACTTGTTTTAAAGTACGACCTTCTGGGTTCATGGTCGTTTCCCACAGCTGCTCAGGGTTCATCTCTCCAAGACCTTTATATCGCTGAACGCCAACAGAGTCCTCTTTTCCATTTCCAGCCAATCTCTTTATGGCCGCCAGACGCTGATCTTCCGTCCAGCAATACTCAGACTTATTCCCTTTTTTAACCAAATAGAAAGGCGGCTGAGCAATGTACAGATAACCTTTCTCAATCAACTCTCTCATAAACCTATAGAAGAAAGTTAAAATAAGGGTTCTAATATGACTTCCGTCAATATCAGCATCGGTCATAATGATGATTTTGTGATAACGGAGCTTCTCCATATCTAATGCTCTTTCATCACCATCTCTACCCATTCTTACTCCTAGGGCAGTAATGATATTCTTAATTTCATCATTCTCGTAGATTCTATATTCTTGTGCTTTTTCTACGTTAAGAATCTTACCTCTTAAAGGCAAAATTGCTTGAAAAGCTCTATCTCTACCTTGTTTTGCAGAACCACCTGCAGAGTCTCCCTCCACGAGGTATACCTCACAAACCGCTGGGTCTGAATTGGCACAGTCAGCCAGTTTTCCAGGAAGCCCACTTCCTGTCAAAACATTCTTACGCTGAACCATTTCTCTGGCTTTCTTGGCCGCAATCCTAGCCTTAGCGGCTATAATCACCTTATCAACGATGGTTTTGGCTTCTTTTGGATTTTCCTCTAAGTAGTTTTGAAGCATTTCCTGTACACAACCACTCACCGCAGAAGTTACTTCCGAGTTACCCAACTTAGTCTTTGTTTGACCTTCAAATTGAGGCTCCTGAACCTTTACAGAAATAACAGCTGTTAAACCTTCACGAAAGTCGTCTCCAGCAATTTCTATTTTCTCTTTGGCCAACATCCCAGACTTCTCGGCATAGCCCTTAAGTGTTCTTGTAAGAGCCATTCTGAAACCCGATACGTGGGTTCCACCTTCATGGGTGTTGATGTTATTTACAAAAGAGGCTACATTTTCCGAATAAGAGCTATTATAAATCATGGCTACCTCCACAGGTACACCATCACGCTCACCTTCCATAAACATAGGTGCTGGAATAAGTCTCTCACGCGACTGATCCATGTATTCAACAAACTCAGCAAGGCCACCTTCTGAATGAAAACTCTCTGTAGCTATGCTTCCATCTTCTTCTATTCTCCTTTTATCTGTTAGATTAAGGGTCAGTCCTTTGTTTAGGAAAGATAATTCACGTAGACGGTTGGCAACGGTTTCATATTTGTATTCTGAAACTTCAAAAATACTGCTATCTGGAAGAAACTGAACAAAAGTTCCATGCTCTTCCGTAGTTCCAATCTCTCTAACCGAATACTGAGGAATACCTTTTTTGTACTCCTGCTCGTGTACCTTTCCATCTCTATACACCACCACTTTCAAGTCGCTGGATACGGCGTTCACACAAGAAACACCTACGCCGTGCAATCCTCCAGAAACTTTGTAAGTATCCTTATCAAATTTTCCTCCTGCATGAAGTACCGTCATTACTACCTCCAAGGCAGACTTCTGCTCTTTATCGTGAAATCCTGTAGGAATTCCACGACCGTTATCTCTTACTGTAATGGAGTTATTTTCTTCAATGGTCACATCAATTGTATCACAATAACCCGCCATAGATTCATCTATAGAGTTATCTACCACTTCCCATATCAAGTGATGAAGGCCTTTAAACCCTACATCTCCAATATACATGGCAGGCCTTTTCCTAACAGCCTCCAATCCTTCTAAAACTTGAATATTATTTGCTCCGTAGTCTTTCTTATTCTCTGCTCCGTCAGACATATTGCTAAAGGTTTGTTTTCTGTAGTTTAGATTATATTTCTTTTACAAAAAAGCCCACAAAGTGGACTTGCGATTCATAGCGTAAAGGTAGTTATTTTTTATGGTAAATGAGAATAAAGAATTCTTCAAAAGATTGAGTAATTTTCCACACGAATCACTTAAATGAGAAAACACATGTTGGCACCAAAAAGAATCCTTTCTGTAGACATTTATAGGGGTCTAGTTATGTTTTTAATGATGGCGGAAGTTTGGCACATCAGCAAAATTGCTTCTAGTCTACCCGAAAGCACATTTTGGAAGTTTCTTGCCTTCAACCAATCTCATGTTTCTTGGGCCGGTTGCTCTTTACATGATTTGATTCAACCATCCTTCACTTTTTTAGTGGGTGTGGCACTACCTTTTTCGGTTCAAGCCAGAATTAAAAAAGGTAATTCTTCGAAAAACCTATACCTGCATGTCTTGAAGAGATCATTGATATTGGTTTTACTCGGTGTTTTTCTAAGGTCCATGCATTCTGATATGACGAATTGGACATTTGAAGATACACTTTCACAAATTGGCCTTGGCTACCCCATCCTATTTCTCTTAGGTAATAGAAAACAAAAAAGTCTATGGATAGCTCTAGGACTCATCCTTTTTTTCTATTGGTTAGCATTTGCCTTGTATAACATGCCTGAAAGTCATCTCAACCCTGAGCACACGGGAGTTCCGGCAGATTGGCCTCACAATTTCAATGGATTCTCCAGCCACTGGAACAAAAATGCCAATTTCGCTTGGGCATTTGACACATGGTTTATGAATATTTTCCCAAGAGAATCTTTATTTCGATTTAACTCGGGCGGTTATTCAACCTTAAGTTTTATTCCTACGCTCGGAACTATGGTTTTGGGTTTGGTGGCTGGCCAAGTCCTACTAAGCAAGCAAACTTCCAAACATTTTTATTTTGTCAAAATAGGCTTAGTACTAATAACAATCAGTTTAATCTGCCATTTCATAGGAATAAACCCAATAGTTAAAAGAATCTGGACACCATCATGGACACTCTTTAGTGGCGGAGCATGCTTCTTAATACTTGCAGGTTTTCACTGGCTAGCAGACCTAAAAGGCATTATAACACCTTTTAATTGGTTAAAAATAATTGGGATGAACTCCCTAGCAGCTTACGTACTTGCACATACCATTAATGAATTTATTGATAATAGTTTTCAGATTCATTTAGGAGAAAACTATTCCCAAATTTTCGGCACCTCATACGAAACATTGATATCTGGCAGTGTCATCCTTCTAATGGAATGGTTAATTCTTAAGTGGATGTATGACCACAAAGTTTTTATTAAAGTTTAAAAATATTACTAAAGACCTTAATTCCGGCTTGAAGCAGGCTATCCAACTTGATAAGACACTTTTTCTCCTTTGAAGTCCAATAAAAGGCTCCGCATGATAATACGGAAGCCTTCATTGTAACTTAAGCATACCCCTATGACCAGTTACCAAAATCTCTTCTTATAGAAAAGGATGCCTCAAAGGTCTTATATGACATCAATATAAACATGAGCAATTCTACCCGTTTTCTTAATCAGGTCTATAGACTAAGCTGTTCTTCGCAATTTTACTCGATTTCTAAAACAGGTAATTTTACTCATAATAAAGAGATGGCTAGGCTCTAATTTTGCTTTCGAGATCAATTTATAGCCATGAAAGTTTACCATAATTTACAAATTTTAGTCCTCCTAGGATTACTTTTTAGTCAATGCCAATCCGGTAACAGAAACAACTCTGAATCCCACAACTTTATTCAACCTACCGATCCAATTGACCCAGAAATCCCTGGGTTCAATTTCCCAGAAGATTCAACCGTAATTTACAACTGGCTTAATACCGGCAATCAAGATGAAATCATTAAACACGCTTGGGGTGTGTGGGCCTCCATCACCCCCCAAACCACACAACAAGACTCTTCAGGTCAATATTTAAGGGTGTTTGAAACCTGGGAAAGTCCCAGTGCATTAGCAGAAAGAATGAAAACAGGGCTAACCAAAGAGAAACACCTAAGAACTCCTTTAAGAAGACCCACACAATTTGCCCATGCTGGTTTACCACAAGTAACTGAAGTATTTGAAACGGTGGCCTATAGCCCAACAGCCAGTAGGTTTGCGATTGAAAACCAAGTTTTCAAAAAGAGTGTCATAGAATCATATAAGAAAAAGAACGCCATTGGTAAAATTCCAGAGTTCCCAAACAATGCCATTACCTGTAAACCCACGTATAAAGTTATCAGTAAGTCAAATGCCATTTCAGCCATCCCTGTATGGCCGGGAATACCCTCTAACCCAAAATCCTATGGCGAAAAAGACTGGAATTCCTATGTTTTTGTGGACATCACCAACAATGGCCAAGGAGACGGTTCTATCTCAAACGACAGCCTAAATCCTACTTCTAAAACCACCTACAACCTTAAAGACTTCATTTACTTTGAAGTAGACAAAAACAGCTTATCTTATATTAAAACCATAGATTCAAAAGCTCAGATAGGCGACTTGGCTCTTTTGGTAGCCATGCATGTCGGCACAAAAGAAATAAGCAATTGGACATGGCAAAGCTTTTGGTGGACAGCAGACCCTAGCAATCCGCCCTTACCAAGTTCAAGAAGAATTGCCAGTAAAATGCCAAACACCCTTAAAAACGAAGCCGCTCATTATGCCATGACGTTATCCTATGCCATGGTTATGCCAAACCAACCAATACATAGCGGCACTAACTCCGGCGTTATACCCGTAATTGGTTTCAATCCCTATTTAGAAGCCGCTTTCGACAGTACCGTTTTTACATTTAAGAATCGCCTTGACCCAAACTTTAAGTTTGGCATTCAGACCAATTGCATGTCATGCCACGCACTAGCCAACCATTCTAAAAACACACCTTACAGCACCGCCCAATATATAAGCATGTCAGATTCCTTTTTTATTGATAAAGTTCAACTAGATTTTACATGGTCTATTCAATCAAACATGGTAGAAAACTAGGCTAGAAGTGAAAAAAAGGTAATTTTGTTTATGTGCCTAGCACATAAAATAATCTATCAGCATATCACTCTAAAATTAAAATAGTTATGAACTCTAGTAGCATAGACCCTTATGCCATACCCTTGGAAGAAGCTCAGCAATGGTGTAAAAATTGGATAGACCTAAAACAAAATGAAACAAATTTATCTGAAGAAGATAAGTATGACACCTCAGATGTTAGGGCTTTTCTAGTGGCAAAAAAAGACCTTCTTGCTTTATTTGCTCAAGCCAAAAACGCCAATTATGTTCGTTTTTACATGAGTGTCTCAGAAGAATCAAAAAAGGGAAAGGTACCTCATTTATTGATGGTAAATGCCATTGGAGACTCTCCTGCTGAAGCCATTGATTTAGTAGGAGAAATTCATGACGAAGAATTAGTCAAAAAATTAGGAGATAACATTGAGGTAGGAACCACGCTACCTGTAAATGATTTCTCTCACCCTTGCCCATCCACCTGTGACACCAACAGTCCCTTATATGTTTAAAGACCGCGATAGCCAATGAGCAATGAAACCTTAAGATGGATTCTAGAGCTTATTCCATTAATGATCGGAGTATCCGCATTTATTGGCATTTTAAAGTTCAAAACCATAAAGAAAACTAAACCTGAAATACTTCTATTTCTTGCTCTAGCGGTCTTTTTTGAGATCCTTTCAAGAGTCCTTTATGGTAGAAAAGTAAACAATTTGCCCTATCTGCATCTCTATACTTTTCTAGAATTTTTGGTGGTGAGTCTATTTTATTATCGTCTGCTTGTGCCAATAATGGGCAAAAAGATGTTGATAGGCATTATAGTACTGTTTTCTACTTGGGCCATCATCAATGCATTTTTTGTACAAGGCCTTTATGTCTACAATTCCTATGTACGCCCTTTAGAATGTTTAATCATCATGGCCCTTTCGCTGGTTCTTTATTATAAAATGTTGGTTGAATTAGAAACAAAAAACCCTACACAGAATAGCGACTTCTGGCTAAACACGGCCTTTTTTGTCTATTTTTCTGGCAGCTTCGTACTTTTTGTTCTAAGCAATGTTATAGAATCACAGAGCTATGAGCTCAACATGGCTGCTTGGGCTATGCACGCCTTCCTATTAGGCGTATTACATACTTTAATTATCATTGGTTTATGGAAAATAACTCGTCAATAGATTTATACATTCTTCTTATTGGCGGCACACTAGCATTCTTACTTCTTTCTGGGGCTATTGTCACATTCATTATTACCTACAAAAGAAGAATTCTAGAAAAAGACTTAGAACTACGAAACACAGAGCTAGAACACCAAAAAGAAATGTATTTGGGAACACTAGAAGCTACAGAAATTGAAAGACAAAGAGTGGCCAGAGAGCTCCACGATGAAATTGGCTCTTCACTTTCTGCTATGCGACTGATATCTGGAAACCTTGGAAATAATGCAGAAAACAACTTAAAAGCTCTGATTGACACCACTATTGATAATGTAAGGAGAATTTCAAATGACCTTCTGCCTATTGGCTTAGAAGAATTTGGACTTGAGTTTGCCCTTGAAAATCTCATCGAAGACCATGCTACAGCATCAGACATGAACATCGAGTATCAAATTGAGAATTTATCAAAAGGCATGCACCGTAAAGAGCTTATGATTTATAGGATACTCCAAGAGCTCATTAATAATTCAATAAAATACGCTCAGGCGGATACTATAGTCTTCAGACTTATTGAAAAAGACAATACGCTAGATTTGTTTTATCAAGATAATGGCGTCGGATTTGAGCTTAATAAGGCCCTAAAAGCAAAAAGCTTAGGTCTCAAAAACATAACCGCTAGGGCAAAATCCCTTGGAGGAGAAGCTAAGTTTGAAACAGCTCCTGAAAAAGGCTTTAAATTTGAAATGCAAATTCCAAAGTAAAATGAGTCAAATTAAAATAGCGATTGTAGACGATCAAGTACTTTTCCGAAAAGGCCTGCGATCCATTCTGGAAAATGAGAAGGATTTAAAATTTGTTTTAGAAGCCGGAAATGGTCAGGAGCTTTTAGATTATTTAGAAAGCGACCAAGAAAACCCGGAAGTTGTTTTACTAGACCTTTCTATGCCCGTCTTAAATGGGGTAGAAACCATGAAGGTGCTTCATAAAAAATATCCTCAAATCAAGGTTTTGATTCTTTCTGTCTATAGTGAAGATAGATTTATAAGCCATTTGATGGAGATGGGCATTTCCGGCTATTTACTGAAAAATTCTGAACCGCAAGAAGTTATAGAAGGCATAAGAACGGTACTCATAAAAGACCTTTACTTTAATGAAGCTTTACTTTCTGCTATTGCCAAAAGAATCAATGGCAAGAAGTCTAAAATGTTTATTCAGAACAACTCCCCTTCCATTCTATCACCAAGAGAAATTGAGGTTTTAAGCCTTATTTGTCATCAGAAGACGGGTCAGGAAATAGCAGACGAACTCTTTTTAAGTGTAAGAACGGTGGAAGGGCACAGAAACAACCTACTCGAAAAAACGGGAGCTAGAAATACGGCTGGATTAGTAATTTATGCGGTAAAAAACCAATTACTTGACCCAGCCATATTACTCAAATAAATGACTTTGCCATTACTTTATTTTAATATCAAAAGCCATTCTGGCCTGAATCTTATCCATTTTCTGAATGAGATTTAGCTCTTTTAAATAAGGAGCCAGAAGACCCAACCTCTGGTCTAATTTAATCGAGCTTTGATCGGATATTTTCTCCATAATGACCTCTATATCACTTTTAGCCTTAGGATAATATCTCACCTGAAAATCATCTTCGATGCCTTGATTTTTTGCCGCCAACTGTATGGCATCCTCTAAGGAGCCGATAACATCTACCAAACCATTTTCCTTAGCCTGAAGTCCAGTCCAAACTCTTCCTCCCGCTAAGGCCTTTAGTTTATCAATATCCATTTTTCTACCCTGGGCAGCCTTAGAGGTAAATTCTTCATAACCATCATTTACATTCTTTTGAATCATCATTTTTTCCACCTCAGACATTTCGCCTACCACAGAAGGAAAGTCTGAATGTTCATGAGACTCAACACCGTCAAAAGTGATACCCAGTTTATTATTTAAAAGATTCTCTGCATTAAATAACATTCCAAAAATACCAATAGAGCCTGTTACAGTCGTAGGATTCGCAAAAATGGTATCACAACCCATCGCCATATAATACCCGCCAGATGCCGCGTAATCTCCCATGCTGGCATAAACTGGCTTAGTTTTTTTTGCTACTTGAATCTCTCTCCACATCACATCTGATGCCAAGGCAGAACCTCCGCCTGAATTGATTCTTAGCACTATGGCTTTTATTTTATCATCTTTTACGGCCTTTCTTAGCTCCTCTATCCAAGATTCTGAAGCTATAACATCTCCTTCTCCTTTTCCAGAAACAATATCTCCCTGCCCTATAATAACCGCTATTCTATTATTCCTGTCGCCCGTCTTAATCATCTTCTTTGCCTTACCATATTTCTCAGCAGAAATGAAGTTAATCTCATCATCCTCTTTTAATGCTAGCTTTTCTCGTAAAACTGCCTCAAACTCGTCAAAATATACGATATCTGTAATGAGCTTTCTTTCTAAAGCTTCTTTAGGAGAACTTACCGCATCATTCAATAAGCTTCTAATTTCATCATCTGTTAAACCTCTAGATACCGCTACTTGATGATAAACATGGTCTGAAATAGAATTGATATAGGAAGTGACCTGCTCACGGTTCGCATCAGACATGTTGGTTCTAATAAAAGGCTCCACCGCACTTTTATAGTCTCCTACCTTAAATATTAAGGGCTCCACACCAATTTTATCAAAAAGACCTTTAAGAAAAGTGACTTCAGCAAAAAGTCCGTTGAACTCTAATCCACCAGCCGTATTTAAGAAAATTCTGTCTGCCACTGAGTTAATATAAATCGCCTGCTCAGACATCACCTCGCCGTAAGCATAGATAAACTTATCGGAAGATTTAAAATCTTCCAGTACATTTCTTAATTCTTCTAGCGTACTAAAACTAGCCTGAGGGTACTCAGAGGCCAAATAAATACCTTTAATATTGGGGTCCAATTTTGCATTATTAATAGCGGCCTTCAACGCTATTAAGCCCACTTTACCTGGGCCATCGTCAAAAATCATTGCCAATGGGTCTTCGGTAGCCGCATCTTCTACAATAATCTGATTCAGGTTTATTTCTAAAACAGAGTTCTCGCTCACCGATACCACCGAATCTGAACCAGAAAACATAGCCCCTATTCCTACCAAAAGGAATAGAGAAAGAACAAAAAACATAAAAAGACCAACTATAGTGGCCAGCACATATTTAAGGAATTGAAGCATATTTCAAATTCTAAAGTTGTAATAATGTCAAAAATAGAGATACAAAAGTAAGATTGATTGGTAGTAGAAGATGTTTTTATTGATAAATGGTATTTTGCAGGTCAAAAAACGGCATATGAACAATTTTAATGGATAGAAGCATATTTCTAAAAGCTTGCAACTATTGTGCTTATCAAGAAAGAACACAAGAAGAAGTAAGACAAAAACTTAAAGAATGGTACGCTTTCGGAGACGAAGCGGAGGGAATTATTGCGGAGCTTATCCAAGAAAACTATCTAAACGAGGAACGCTTTTCCAAAATTTTTGCGGGCAGCAAATTCCGTGTAAAGAAATGGGGACGACTAAAAATCCAACAAGAACTAAAAAAAAGGAACCTCTCTTCTTACTGTATTCAAAAAGGCATGCTAGAAATAGATGATGAAGAGTACTATTTAGTGCTACAGGCCCTCATTCACAAAAAAATGCATAGCCTGAGACTAGAAACGAATCTATTCACGAGAAATCAAAAAGTAGCTAAATACGCTATGCAAAAGGGATTTGAGTCAGAGTTAATATGGGATATCATCAAAAATAATAGTTAAATTAAGGGAAAGATTTCATCTTTAATAAAGATATCAACCCTTATAATGAAATACGATTACATCATCGTTGGTGCGGGCAGTGCAGGCTGCGTTTTAGCCAATAGACTGTCAGAAGATCCTAGAAATAATGTTTTGCTTGTAGAGGCGGGAGGTCCAGACAGTAAATTAGAGATTCACATTCCAGCAGGTTACGTAAAACTCCACAAAACTCATGTAGATGGAGGGTATTGGACAACACGCCAAAAACATATACTAAATAGAGAAATATATTTACCAAGAGGTAAAGTGTTGGGCGGATGTAGTTCCACCAACGCCATGGCATACGTGCGTGGCAACAAAGAAGATTATAACGACTGGGCGAAAATGGGTAACCATGGTTGGTCATATGAAGAGGTGTTGCCATTTTTCAAGAAGTCTGAACATAACGAAGATATCACAAACGAATTTCACGGTCAAAAAGGAGAACTAAACGTAGGTTTCAATAAAAGTTTTACCACGCCATTTTCCGACGCCTTCATAGCATCCGCCATAGAACAAGGTTTCAAACATAATAATGACTATAACGGAGCCTCTCAGGAAGGTGTAGGAGATTTCCAATTCAACATAAAAAACGGCAAGAGGCACAGTGCCGTTGGGGCTTTTTTAAAGCCCGCCATGAAAAGAAAAAACCTCACCATACTGACCAAGGCACTTACTCAGAAAATCATTATCGAAAATGATAAAGCTATTGGCATTTCTGTTCAAACGGGCAAAAGCAGCATTCAAGAATTCTATGCCACTAAAGAAGTCATCCTTTCTGCGGGTTCTTTTGCCTCACCACAGCTACTCATGCTCTCAGGCATAGGCGAAAAGGAGCAGCTAAAATCTCAGGGAATTACATGTTTTAAAGAACTAAACGGCGTAGGAAAAAACCTCCAAGACCATTTATTTTATGGCGTAAGCGGACTAGCTACAAGCCAGCAAGGACAAAACCATCATTTAAGCCTCCTTAACCAAACCAAAGATTTTATTCAATATTTATTTACCAAAAAAGGAGCATTAACCATAGGGCCTTTAGAATCGGTGGCCTTTGGCAGCACCTCCGCGAGTCCAGATAGGGTAGATTATCAACTGCATTTTGCGGCTATAAACATAGGAAATGATTACACGGTGGATCTTTATGATCATAAATCGCTTCCTCTAAAAGACGGTTTCACCATTTTGCCAACCCTTTTAAGACCTAAAAGTCGTGGCGAAGTTAGCCTAGCAAGTAAAAACGCCAGCGTAAAGGCTATCATTCAGCCAAATTTCCTAGAAGCAGAAGAAGACAGAATGCTGTTGCTGAATGCTGGAAAAAAAGCCTTTGAAATACTGCATTCAAATGCTCTTTCAAAACATATGAAAGCCCACTTAACGCCACCAGACTATAGTTCTGACGATGCTTTTATGACGCACATTTTAAAACAGGTAGAAACCGTTTACCATCCTGTGGGAACTTGTAAAATGGGTTCGGATGAAATGGCCGTGGTAGACCAAAGCCTGAGGGTACATGGCATTGAAAACCTAAGAGTAATTGATGGGTCCATTATGCCCACTATTGTTTCAGGCAATACCAATGCTCCTATATATATGATTGCGGAAAAAGGAGCTGACATGATTCTGAATTCATAAATGATGCCTTCAAATTAAGAATCTTTAAAACGCTGACTATTATTATTTGAAGAACTTTATTTTATGAATATTTGTATATTTACTTGCACTTTCTTCATCAATTACCCATCTAAAAAATCGCTTTGGAAAATATTATTAACTACTTCGAGACCATACCTACCTTACATAGAACCGTCATTCTTGTAGGTGGCATTGCGTTTTTCTGGATTTTGGAGTCGGTCAACCCATTCCTTATCTTTCAATACAAAAAAGGAAAGCATGCTGGCTTAAATATCTTTTTTACCATCACCACCATTCTTGTCAATTTCCCATTGGCATTTATTTTGGTAAAATCTTCAGACTGGGCAATAAGCAATCATTTTGGCATCATAAACTGGCTTCCAGAAATGCCTATTTGGCTCTACGCCCTTTTAGGACTTATGTTACTGGATTTAATAGGTGCCTATTTCATTCACTGGCTAGAGCATAAAGTAAAATGGATGTGGATGTTCCATTTAATTCACCATTCTGATCTTAATGTAGACACCACTTCTGCCAATAGGCATCACCCTGGCGAAAGCATTTTTAGGTTTGTTTTCACCACCATTGCCGTAGTTATTACAGGAGCTCCTATGTGGATGGTATTCATGTATCAGTCTATCTCTGTGGTGCTTTCTCAGTTTAACCATGCCAACATTGCATTGCCAAAATGGCTTCATGAGCCGCTAAGTTTTATTATCGTTACACCAAACATGCATCATGTGCATCATCATTACACACAACCATATACCGATTCCAATTATGGCAACATTTTCTCTATTTGGGACAGAGTATTTGGCACTTACAGCAGTTTAGATAAAAGCGAATTGATTTATGGCATAGACACTTATATGTCTCCTTCGGAAAACGAAAATATTGGGACGCTTTTAAAAATCCCTTTTGGGGAATATAGAATACCAGAAAACACGAAATTTGAAAAAAAATAGATAAAAGTGAGCATTATAATAAAAGGAACCGGTACCGAACTTCCAGAAAGAGTCATCACAAATGATTTCTTCTTGAACCATAAATTTATGAGCCCTGAAGGTGTGCCTAACAACAAACCTCAGCACGAAATAATAGAAAAGCTGGAAGCCATCACCGGTATAAAAGAAAGAAGATACATCTCAGAAAAAGGAGACTCTGCTCCATTGATGGTAGCCGCTGCTGAGAAAACCATAAAAGATTCTGGGCTCGATAAAAATGAGATTGATGGTATCATAGTAGCCCATAATGCTGGAAATATGCTTGAAGGCACTGCAGGTTTTCATACGGTACCAAATATGGCCGCGATTTTGAAAAATAAATTAGCAATAAGCAATCACGAGTGCTTTGCTTATGACATACTTTTTGGCTGCCCAGGCTGGATCCAGGGAATCATTCAAGCTAAACAGGCCATTGAAGCCGGCGACGCCACAAATGTTTTGGTTTTAGGTATAGAGGTGGCATCCAGGCTCTTAGACCCACATGATTTAGACTCCATGATTTTGGCAGATGGCTGTGGAGCGGCCATTATTTCAAAATCCGTTGAAAAAGATAATGGAATACTTTCTTACGTCACCTTTTCGCATGCTCAAGAAGATTTAGGGTGTATTTATTTAGACAAGTCAAACAATCCTGAGCTAAACCTCCCTACCCTTTTCAAAATGAATGGCAAAGATGTTTACAGATATGCCACCGTATGGGTACCAAAGGTTATTAAAAAAGCCCTAGATAAAGCCAAACTAACCGTGGCAGACGTAGATATGTTTCTATTTCATCAGGCCAACGGTAAAATGCTGCATGCTTTTGCAAACAATTTGGCAGAAATGTATGGCATGGAAGGCACTTCGTTTGAAGGTAAAATACCTACTACCATTCAGTTTACAGGAAATACATCAGTAGCCACAGTGCCCACTATGTTAGCCCTGATTTTGAAAAATCAACTTGGAGCTTATGAAATAAAGAAAGGAATGACCGTAGTAATGGCATCAGTAGGTGCTGGCATGCATTGCAACGCTCTGGTATATAAGTTTTAGAACCTTCATCAATAAAACACAAGATTATGAATAATATGGTAGCAGATTCTACTAGTGTAGAGCAAATTAATAGAATATTTGAGTCTCAAAAAGCCAATCAATATGTCATAGGTAATACAACGGTAAAAGAAAGAAAGGCTAAGCTTAAAGCCCTTAAAAAAGCTGTTGAAGTAACGTTCAGAAAAGACATTCAAGACGCTATGATGGCAGACTTCAAAAAGCCTGCTGCCGATGTAGATTTAAGTGAGATTTTTGTGGTAACCGCGGAAATAAAACATGCCTTGCATCATTTAGGCCAATGGATGAGAGACAAGCCTGTGGATACACCAATGGCTATGATGGGCTCTAAATCTTATATTAAATACGAACCCAAAGGCGTTTGTTTGATCATTTCTCCTTGGAACTTCCCTATCAACTTAACATTTGGTCCTTTAATTTCGGCGGTGGCGGCTGGAAATACGGTAATCATAAAACCGTCTGAAATGACCCCTAATTCATCTGCCGTGATGCGGAAAATAGTGGAAAATGTTTTTGAAGAAAACGAAGTAGCCATTGTAGAAGGAGCTGTAGAAACCTCCACCCATTTATTAGACCTACCTTTTAATCATATTTTCTTTACAGGCTCGCCACAGGTAGGCAAAATAGTCATGGCGGCAGCCGCCAAACATTTAACTTCCGTCACCTTAGAACTAGGTGGAAAATCACCAACAATTGTTGACGAAACCGCTAATATTAAATCTGCGGCAAAAAGAGTGACATGGGCCAAGTTCTTTAATACAGGTCAAGTTTGCATCGCTCCTGATTATGTCATGGTTCATGAAGATAAAAAGGATGCGTTTATTGAAGAAATGAACAAGAATATCACACATTTCTTTGGTGATAACCCTAAGACATCCGATTCTTACGCTCGTGTAGTTAATCAGAAACATACTGGTAGGCTCGTAGGATATATTCAAGACGCTGTGAGCAAGGGTGGAAATGTGATAACTGGTGGACAAAGCAACGAAAGTGAAAGCTATTTAGCCCCTACCCTAGTGATAGATGTTCCCAGAGATTCGGCATTAATGCAGAATGAAATATTTGGGCCCGTTTTACCCATATTGACCTTTAAGAATATTGATGATGTCATAGGTGAAATAAATGCTGGGGAAATACCGCTAGCTCTTTATATCTACAGTGGTAGTAATAAAAACATTAATCACATTCAAAATAATACTAGAGCAGGAGGCACATGTATTAACAATAGTGCGGTACACTTCTTCAATAACAACTTGCCCTTTGGTGGCTCCAATAATAGCGGGATAGGTAAATCTCATGGCTTTTTTGGTTTTGAAGCGTTTTCAAATGCCAGAGGCGTTTACCGCCAGATAATACCCGGTGCATTAGAATTTCTAATGCCGCCATACTCCAACCTCAAAAGAAAACTAATAGAACTCACTGTAAAATACTTTTAAGACTATGCTCAATCTATCAACCTGTATTCAAGAAAGTGCCCGAAAGTTTCCATCCAAGATCGCCTATGTTTTTGGTGATACAGAACTCAATTTTGCTCAAATAAATGGAGCGGCAAATCAAGTGGCCAACGGGCTTCTGGCAAAAGGAATTAAGCCTGGAGACAAAGTAGCCCTGAGCTGCTTAAACCTACCTTTTTTCCCTATCATTTATTTTGGCATTTTGAAAGCAGGTGCAGTAGTAGTACCATTGAGTGTTTTATTAAAGAAAGACGAAATAGCTTATCATTTATCTGATAGCGACGCCAAAGCTTACTTTTGCTTTATAGGAACAGAGGATCTTCCGATGGGAAAAATGGGTTATGATGGTTTTCAGCAAGCCAACTCTTGCGAAAGCTTTTTCATGATCATGCCAAAGCCAGAAATGCCATCTTCTATAGAAGGAACACAAACTTTAGGCAGTTTAATGAACGGTCAATCGCCATTGTTTGACACCATTCAAACTGGTGCTGAAGATACCGCCGTAATTATTTATACCTCAGGAACAACTGGCAAACCTAAAGGAGCAGAATTGACACATAGTAATTTGCTTCAAAATGCTATCCTTTCGGCAGATTTGGTCACCATGAACGCTGACGACACCGTGCTCATCGTATTGCCTTTGTTTCATATTTTCGCCATGACGGTTTTAATGAACGCTGCCGCTTACAGAGGAGCTAAATCTATTTTGTTACCAAAATTTGACGCAGAAGCAGTTTTCTCACTATTACAAAAACACAAGGTGAGCGTTTTTGCTGGTGTCCCGAGTATGTATTGGGGTCTATTAAATTACACAGAAGATAAATTTGACTATCCCCAGATAGCGGCGAATTTGAAGATTTGTGCTTCAGGAGGAGCTGCACTGCCTGTTAATGTGCTAGAAGAATTTGAAGCCAGATTTAAAGTGGATATTTTAGAAGGTTACGGCATGTCGGAAGGATCTCCGGTGGTCACATTTAATCAACTAGAATTAGGAAGAAAACCAGGCTCCGTAGGGAAACCCGTTTGGGGAATTGATGTCAAAATTGTGGATACCGAAGATAATGAAGTGCCAATTGGCGAAAAGGGAGAACTGATTTACAGGGGTCATAATGTCATGAAAGGCTACTATAAAAAACCAGAAGCCAACGCCAAAACGCTAAAAGATGGCTGGCTTTACTCTGGAGATGTGGCCGTAAAAGATGAAGACGGATTCTTTTTCATTGTAGACCGAACCAAAGAAATGATTATCAGAGGTGGACTAAATGTTTATCCAAGAGAGGTGGAGGAAGTAATTATGCAGCATGATATGGTTTCTATGGTAGCCGTAATAGGAATACCAAATGAAAGAAGAGGTGAAGAAATAAGAGCTTGTGTGGTTTTAAAACCTGGTCAATCTATCAGCGAAGAGACTTTAATAGCTTGGACTAAAGAACGAATTGCCGCTTATAAATATCCAAGACAAATCAGATTTATGGATGCACTTCCTATGAGTGCTACGGGTAAAATATTGAAAAAAGAGATTTCTAGGGATTAAGCAAAAATCCCTGTCTCATGCTTGTGCTATTAATTTATGGAACATGGATTTTTTCTTTTCAGATTTGTCATTTTAAATTCGCTTGAACCCGGTTTATGCATTGGAGAATTGTAATGAGTAGCTAAAGTGTAATAAATCAGACATTTAAATGAGATTAGCATAGCGTTTACCCTGAGCTAATGTTGAAGGGCTATGGTGATTGCGTTTAAATGGGTTTACGAACTGATTTAAAGTAATTTAGTTATGGTTCCGATAGCTTTCGGGAGATTTCCTAATGCATAAATCGGGTTGTAGAACCACACTAAAAAAACGAAATTTGTATTTAATGAATTTTAGAAAATCCATTTCAACGAGCACCCTTACAGCCCTCTTTATAACTTTAATTACGATTGTTTTTTCTTGTACTGAAAAACAAGAAGCAATTCCGAAAAAAGTTTTTGAAGGTGAAATAAGTACTGAATTACCTAAGGCCAATATTGACACTACAGATTTATTCTATTTACCTAAAGATCTGGGAGGTCAACATGCGGCATATCCCTTAGGTACGACAGACGCTGTATTTGGCCATTATCTCTACACACCAAGTGGCTATGATAGTGATACCTCTAATTATCCTCTCATATTATTTATGCACGGTTATGGTGAAAGAGGAGACAGTAGGATTGATTCCAGCATCTTAAATAGGGTAAAAACTTGGGGACCACCCAAATTAATAGAAGCTGGTAGGTGGAATCCTTCCTATCCATTCATTGTGGCTTCGCCACAACTAGTAACTGAATATTGGGCTCCAAATGAAGTCCATGATTTCATTAAATATCTGCTTAAAAAATACCGTATCAACAAGAAACGAATTTACGTTACAGGATTAAGTCAAGGTGGTGGTGGCAGCTGGTATTATGTAGGTGAAATTGATAATCATTATGCTGCGGCCATAGTACCCATTAGTGCTAGCGGGGATATTCACCTTGTTAAAAACCTTAAAACCGTGCCCATTTGGGCATTTCATGGAGACACTGATGGCCTGGTGCACCCATTTAATAATTATGGTTCTGTAACCATGGTAGAAGCTATAAATGCTCAAAACCCAATAATTCCAGCAAAAGTAACGCTATTCTTAAACACAGGGCATAACGCCTGGACAAGACCCTATGAAAACCAGTTCGCAGTGACTGGCGTTAATTATAGCAAATTCGATATGAACATTTATGACTGGATGTTACAGTACAAAAAGAAGTAAGTCATTTTAGACAACTCCAGAATACTTTTCAGTTATTCGCCATCACATACTAAGGGTAAATTGAGTTTGAAAGGTCCTCATTCCCCCCATTTCTTCCAAGAACCTACACACCTAAAACCTGTCCATGCATTAGGACGTTCAAATTTATTCTTAATGCCTTCAGGGTCTTTCTCAAAATAATTTCCACCCATAGAATAACCTTCTTCTAGGATTATTTCTGAGACATTTTCATTCATTTTAAGAATAGGGTTTCTGCGTTCAGCCACCTGATTGCCTATTAAAACATTAGACAATCCGTTCTCTATTTCCCACGCTTCCGATTTTGATTTTCTGCCACGAAGCTGTCTATGCTTTTTGCCATATTTTAATTCTATTTCAATGGCATATTTGAAGGAAAGCCTCCACTCCTCCTCTGTGGGTATTCGGTACTCAAAATAGTATAGCTTATCCTTCAATTCTGGATGTGAATTAAAGAACTCGTTTATTTCTACTAACCTTCCTCCAGTAAGAGTTCCCTTTGGTATTAAACCTCTTGCTTCGGTATAGGACGTAAAAAGTGCTCTAGTCCTCCATTTTGCAAATTCTTTAGCTTGTTCTAAACTAACTGAAACTAAAGGAAAAAGTCTGACCTTTGGATTTCTTAGATAACCCTTCTCAGCTCCATCTATTCCATCGCTGTCAAGTTTAAGCAACTTGTGCTGAATTAATGAATCTCCATAAACCTTCTTAACTCCCCACTCATAAAACAGCCAATCAATATTTGACATTTCCGTTTGGTCACAAAACAAAGTATCATTAACAAGAACAGTATTGGGAGCACGCAAACCAAAGGAACCATAATTCTTCAAATTCCGCTTCTTTTTGACTTAAACAACTTGATATCAAAATGCTTGAACTAAACAATAGAAGGTATTTAAAGGTGTGTTTCATTTTAAATTTACTATAAGAATTCAAACTTAAGAGTTCTTCGGCAATTTAGAAAATGGTTTTAATTCATAAAGAAATCTAATCCTACTTATCTAAAAACAAAAACCGTGTTCTATCTTAATGATGAAACACGGTTTTTTTGGATTTGACACGCCAGCCTATCGGCTGACACGGATTTAATTATCCTTCCGTCAATTAGATAGACCTACCAGAACAAAGCATATAATGCTATCACCACTATTCCTATTGCGAAAGCCGAGATGTTGAAAGTAGCACTGGTTTCAAAAGTTTTCTTTGTCAATTCTATACCTTTTGGATCTTCTTCACCATTGCCATCAAGATGGCTAATAATCACGATAACTAAAGCAGCCAATACAGCAGATAATCCCATTTGATGCATAAATGGTAAATCAGTGAATATATTGAAAGACGCTGTAATCACAATGGACAATAAAGCACCCCAAATTGCACCTTTGTTTGTCGTTTTCTTATAAAAAAGACCTAACATAAATACCGCTAAAATACCTGGACTCACCATTCCTGTGTATTTCTGAATAAATTGGAATGCTTGGTCTATTCCACCTAGAAGTGGAGCCATAATACAGGCAATAACTAAAGCGGCAAATGCAGACATTCTACCCACGTTAACCAATTTCCCCTCAGAAGCATTTTTGTTGATATACTCTTTATAAATATCCATTGTAAAAATGGTAGAAGTAGAATTCAGCATAGATGCCAATGATGAAACAATGGCCGCTGTTAAAGCTGCAAAAGCTATCCCTTTAAGACCAGAAGGCAATAATTGTAACAACCATGGGTAAGCTTTATCTGCCTGACTTAAACTTGGCAAATTCGTTTGGCCTAAGGCTCCTAATCTTGCCATCACTTCTGGGTCATTGACCATAACGTAAGCCGCAATACCCGGAATGACCACAATAAAAGGAATCAACAATTTCAAGCCTGCGGCTAAAACAATACCTTTTTGAGCCTCTTTAAGCGACTTTGCCGCCAACGTTCTTTGAATGATATATTGATTAAAACCCCAATAGTAAAGATTGGCTACCCAAAGCCCACCTACCAATACCCAAATACCTGGTAAGTTCTTATACTCTGGATTCGATTGGTCTAAAATCATATGAAAATTCTCTGGTACCGCAGCAAAAACCTGCTTGAAACCAACAATTATTCCAGCACCATCTGAAAGCGTATCCAAAGCCAAATATGTTGTACATAAACCACCAAGTACCAAGAATACCACCTGAACCACGTCTGTCCAAGCCACAGCAGAAAGACCACCATATAAAGAATAGGCGGTAGCAAAAAGAGCCAAACCAGCAACTCCGTACATCATAGGTACACCCATAATGGTCTCCAGTGCCAAGGCACCCAAATAAAGCACAGAACTAAGATTAACGAAAACGTAAAGACCAATCCAGAAGATGGCTAAAATGGTTTTTAGCTGCGTGCTAAACCTCTTTTCAACAAACTCAGGAATAGTATAAAGCCCCTTTTCAATAAAAATAGGCAAGAAATACTTACCAACAATAAGCAAAGTAATGGCAGCCATCCACTCATAAGAAGCAATAGCTAGACCACCTGCAAAACCAGAACCCGACATTCCAATAAATTGCTCGGCAGAAATATTGGCTGCTATCAAAGAAGCTCCAATAGCCCACCAAGGGAGTGATTTACTGGCGAGGAAGTAGTCTTCAGATGTTTTTTCACCTTTTCTTGAAACCCAGAGTCCAACCCCAAGGATTAAGACAGCATAAGCTCCAAAGATGACATAATCTAAGGTTGAGAAATTCATAAAATTATTTATATAGATTAGAGTAATAATTCAAACTGCGACAAATATAAGATTGTCAATGGAAAAATGCATTTAAAAGCCTTAAACAAGTGCGTTGAGGATAATATAAAATAAAGAAGGACACAGCAAACAACCCAAACCAGTGTAAAAAGTAGCCGTTAAAGCTCCGTATGGCACAAGTTTAGGATCTGTAGCTGCCAAACCCGCGGTAACACCACTTGATGTTCCTAATAAACCTCCAAAAACGATGGCAGCATGTGGATTATCTAAACCAATTCTTTTCGCAATCAAAGGCGTTAAAATGGTGGTCACCACGGTTTTTATGACGCCAATAGCAATACTTATGGCTATAACATCAGAGCTTGCCCCTAAAGCCGAACCCGTAACAGGCCCTACAATATAAGTACAGGCCCCAGCACCTATAGTGGTTAAACTTATCACATCGCTGTAGCCGAGGGCTGCCGCGATACTAACACCAAAAAAGAAGGAAAATATAACACCAACAAAAAGTGCCACCACGCCTGCCAAGCCAGCGTGTTTAATTTTGTTCAGATCTGCTCCCATGGCTGTAGCCACTACACTAAAGTCTCTAAGCATAGAACCACCAAGAAGAGCCATTCCTGCAAAATAAGGCACATCAGAAATCCCATTTTCACCGCCAAAGGTGGCCAACCAAAGGCCTATCAGAACGGCTATAGCTACTCCTGGTATCTTTTTCCTCAAAAACTTTCCAGAAAACCAGAACGAAAACAGCATGATGATGCCGACCAGTAAAAAGGCGAAGACTAATCCGTTCTTGTCAATTAGGGTTTTTATTAAATCCATGATTAGGCTTTCGGTTTCCCTATTTTAGAGATGACAGGGACTAAAAAAAACGAAGCCAAGGTGACCAATACGCCTACCATCACCGCAACCCAGCCACCCGAAAGGGCTGCTTTTACATTTAAAATAGACGCCATAGCCACCACGACGGGAATGTACATAGAGCTCCAAAACAAAATCCCTTTCTCTGTTTCTGCTTCCAGCCAACCTTTCTTTTTCATATAAGCATTAAGCAAAATCAGCAGCAACATAGCAAAACCCACACCGCCTACGTCACCATTTACGCCTATCATTTCACCTAAAAAAGTGCCCACTAACTTGCCCATCAAATAACAAAATGCCAATAAAGCAACACCGTAAATCTTCATATGATAATTAGGTTTAAAACAACTTCTTCAATTCATTTTTGGTCACCTTGCCCATTACATTTCTAGGCAAGTCGTCTTGAAAAATATACTTACGTGGCATTTTATAATTCGGCAGTTTTTCTTTTAACCAAGTATGAAGTGCTTTTAAGTCAATTTGATATTCGTTAGCAATTAGGCTAACAGCGATAATCTCTCCCCACTCATCGTCAGGGATGCCCACTACGCCACAATCCTTTATTCCAGGGTACTTTCTTAAAACCTCCTCAATCTCCAAAGCAGAAATCTTATAACCTCCCGACTTAATGATATCCACCGAATTTCTTCCAAGAATCCTGTAAGCACCGTCTTCAAAAACAGCAATATCGCCGGTTTTAAACCAGCCATCGGTCGTAAAAGCCTCCGTGGTAGCTTCTGGTTTTTGCCAGTATTCCTTGAAGACGTTGGCTCCTTTTATCTGAATTTCTCCTTGTGTTCCGTCTAAAATCTCCTCATCCTTTTCATCGGCAAGCCTAACCGTAACATTTGGCAGAGCTTGACCGATATAACCTGGCTTCCGCTCCCCTTTATATGGATTAGAGATGGCCATCCCCATTTCTGTCATGCCGTACCTTTCTAAAAGTGTTTGACCACTAATGACCCTCCATTGTTCCAAAACAGAAATTGGTAAAGCCGCAGAACCAGAAACCATAAATCTAAATTTCTGTAAGGCTTCAGAAACTTGCTTTTGCCTAGTCTCCTCCATGTCATTATAATATGTAATCAGCTTATAATAGATCGTAGGCACCGCCATAAAAAGGTTCACCTTTCCTTCACAGAAAACATCAAAAATTCCTTTCGGGCTAAACTTTGATATAAACGCCACACAAGCTCCGCTCCAAAGTGGACAGCCAGTGGCATTTATAATACCATGCACATGATGCAAAGGCAGCACATTCAAAATCCTGTCCTCCTTTTTCCACTCCCAAGCCTCCACTAAAGAGGTAACCTGGGCTTCAATATTGGCATGTGTGCTCACCACACCTTTAGGAGATCCTGTAGTTCCGCTGGTATAAAGGATCATAGCTCTTCGGCTTTCATCTATTTTGGGTAAAATACCAGTGCCTGATGAAATATCATTTAAATTCAATAATAGGTCCTTATCAAACTTGGAAAGCAAAGGCTTATATTCATCTGAATAAATAATGGTTTCCGCCTCTGTATCTTCAATTACATATTTCAAAGACTCGTAAGGATGCTTAATGCAAAGCGGAACAGCTATTCCGCCGGCTCTCCAAATACCCCATTGTATGGCCACATATTCAAATCCTGGATTTATAATAAATGCAATTCTAGCTTCATTTAAGTCTTCTCTGCCTTTCAGCAAAGCCAAAGAAATTTGTTCAGAAGAGTTTAAAAGATCCTGATAAGCGTAATCTTTCTCTTCACTGCGGACAGCTATTCTGTCTAAATGAGCCTGAGCTCGTTCTACGATGTTAATCAAGTCTATTTTCAATATAGGTTTGTATAGCAATATAGGAAGGGGAAGGGTATTTAAACCAAAAGAAAATAAATCTTTAATATTTTACACCCCAACCCTTGTATCTTAATAATTAAGTTGTACTTTTGCAATCCAATATCGCGGGATGGAGCAGTTGGCAGCTCGTTGGGCTCATAACCCAAAGGTCGTAGGTTCGAGTCCTACTCCCGCTACTCGAAACGAAAAAGAGGTCTTCTGACCTCTTTTTTTATGTCCAATTCTTAGGCTCACAGAATCAGACAACTTGCATATAACCAACTGAACACAAAAGCCTTAACCCACAAAAGCACCTTCACAACTTCATTTTTATCAAAAAGTACTTACACTTCACACTGGGTTAAATTCCTATACCCCTTAAGATCTATATAGCCCAAAGCTTTCTGAAAACTATAAATAAGCCAAAGTATAAATTTAAATATTTGTCGTTTGGAGTATTCTAGGACCAAGAACAAAAGTTGGGGGATAGCTGTTAAATTCTGAATTTTGGAGAAATTTAACATCTATAAAATTGGAAGAACTAGTAAAGCTATTGTTGCCCGAATTGTTAGTCGATAATTTCAATCTGATAAAGGTCGATAAGGATA
>NZ_JBSRVI010000017.1:0-18359 GCF_055134445.1 Arcticibacterium sp. | reverse complement strand
GGGTAATAACAGCAAATCTCAGCATGAGAGATCTTTCCCAATAGTCCTTTTTCTACAATATCCTCTTTGGCTTGTTTAAGGAAAGGTGTGCTCCTTCTTTGTGTACCCACCTGTACCACTTTATTGTACTTTCTGGCGGCTGCAACCATGGCTTCGCCCTCTATCACATCCACACTTATGGGTTTCTGGACAAAAACGTGTGCTCCTGACTTTAAAGCATCAATGCACTGCAGAGCATGCCAATGGTCGGGAGAACCTATCAACACGATATCTAGCTTGTTCTCCTTTAGCATTTGCTTATAATCGGCATAAGCTTTTGGTTTTTTGCCAGACTTTAGTCTTTTGCTCACCAATGTAACCGCTTCGCTTAACATCTTAGAGTCTACATCGCATAAAGCCACTACATCTACATTGGCCACCTGAATAAGTCTGAACAAATCTGATTTACCATACCAGCCGGTACCTATCAATGCCACTCTATACTGTTTTTTTGTGTCAAAAGTTTCGGCAAAAGCACTACCAGAAAGTGTAGTGAGTGCAACAGTGGCCGCCGAACCTTTAATAAACTGACGTCTGTCAACATGAATGTTTTCCATTTATTTATTTAGGGTTATTCTATCGTTCCAATTTGAAATTACGCAAAATACGAGACTCCGAAAATTATTTAATTCTAAAAGAGAGCAAACTCAACTTTTAGCATAGAAAAAGCCCCAAAGTGTATCACAATGGGGCTCGTTTTTTTTTAAATAAGGCGTGTTAATCAGAAATAGTATTTAAATGACTGCATTTCTTTAGAATAACTCCCCTTAAGATTTTCGCCGTTCGATAGCTGTAAATCAAGTTCCAAAGATACTTGTGGGTACCGTCCGGCATAAAATACCTTACCAGAAACTACCGAAATACCTGCTTGAGCACCCTTTAGTGTAAAAAATTCCACTTTCACACCAGGCTCAATGGTTTCAATATCTGCGTTGACCGTGTATTCACCGTTTTTAAATGCCGAACCCTGCATAAAATTTCTCAATACCATGGAAATTTGCTCATGTGAATTTTCAGTAGCATTGTTTAAGTCCTTATCAGAAAGATATATATTCGTTCTGAAATATTCTGGGTGCTCCAGATTTAAGACTTCTTCAATTCCACCAAAGTTGAGTTCAATTTTGGTATTGAGATAAGACAACTCGTCTTTTTTGAGATCGGGGTCTTTATCTGCTTTCAAAAACGCAAAGGAACATAATCCTAAAGCTAATAAAAGGCTGAAAATCTGCTTGCTAAATAAAGTTTTATTCATATTTCACTCGTTTGTTTCCTGACAAAAACTTACGAGCAAAAATCTAGCCATAGCAGAAAAGGTTCTTCCATGCCAAAAAAATAATCCTATGAAACTCTTTTAATCAAAGCGGTATAAAAGCCATCAAAACCAGTTTTTGCTGGTGATATTCTATTTTCCTTTTCCAGTTCAAAATTTAAATTCTTTTTCAAAAACGCTGCTACTTGGTCTTCGTTTTCAGACTTCAGAACGCTGCAAGTGGCATAAACCAATTTCCCACCAATTTTGGTCATTTTAGAATAATCCTCTAAAATTTGGGCTTGAACCATCTTTATTTCCTCTAAGAATTCTGGCTTTAATTTCCATTTGGCATCAGGGTTTCGTTTTAAAACCCCCAGTCCAGAACATGGCACGTCTAGAAGTAGCCTGTCTGCAAATTCACTTCTCTTATTAATATTGTCTCCTTTTATTGGCTCTGTTCTTATGATGCTAATCTTATTTCTAAAGGCCCTCTTCTCCAACTCCTCCAATTTAGGAGCTTTAATATCCATGGCTATGAGGTCTCCTTGGTTTTCCATAAGCGTGGCTAAATGAAGACTTTTACCTCCAGCACCAGCACAGGCGTCAATAACAGTCATCCCTGGCTCCACGCCCAAATACTGAGCGATTAACTGGCTACCAGCATCTTGTATTTCAAAATAACCTTTAGTGTATGCTTTTAAAGACTTGAGGTTTCTTCGTTTCAGCAGTCTAAGGGCATTTCTAACATTAGGAACAAGCTCTACCTCTACCCCTTCTTTCTCCAATTTTTCTATCAAGTCCTTCTTTGTAGAAAGCAGCGTATTGACTCTAAGAAAAACATCCGTTGGCTGATTTAAAGCAGCGAGTTCCACTTCCCAATTTTCCATTTCGACTAAGCCCAATTCGTCTATCCAGTCTGGAATGGACTCCCTTATTTTTCTTATCGTATTCGCTTCTTCTCTTTTTGCTAGAATCTTTTCAGGGACCAGGTTTGAAAACTCTTCCCATTCTGGCAATTCATTTCCAGAAATAACGAACCAAGTTCCCAGCATTTCCCAGAAAAGCTCTTCGTCTTTTATCTTTCTTTCATCTATTTCGGCAGAGAATTTCAATAACCTCCACCAACGGATAATTTCATAAGTATTCTCCGCTATAAATCGTCTATCTCTAGCTCCCCATTTTTTATTACTCTTAAGGGATAATTCCACTACCTTATCGGCCTTTTGATTTTGATTAAAAATAGCCAATAGGTTTTCTATAATACCTTCTGATAATGGACGATGAATTCTACTCATATATAAATTTTAAATCTTAATTCTTCACAAAGGTAGTCAGGCTAACAGACAATATGAGAGGCATCATGAAGCTTTAGCAAAAAATACTTTACTTTTGCCTAAACCCCTTAGCATAACTATGATTTCTAAAAAGGCCAAATACGCACTAAAGGCACTAAAGCATTTGGGAACAAAATACGAGAATAAGAAGCCTACGCTTATCTCTGAGATAGCCGAAGCGGAAAATATCCCCAAAAAATTTTTAGAAGCTATACTCTTGGAACTAAGGAATAATGGCCTTTTACAAAGCCAAAAGGGTAAAGGTGGCGGATATTTACTTCGTTTACCTCCAACAGAAATTACTTTTGCCAAAGTTTTAAGAATTATAGATGGGCCCATTGCCCCTCTTTTATGTGTATCGTTAAACTTCTACGGCCAGTGCGAAGACTGTAAAACAGAAGAAGAATGTAGACTGAGACCTATTCTTGGTCATGTGAGAGATGCCAATTTGGAGGTTTATGAAAAAACAACCGTGGCAGATTTAATGGGATAAATTCCAAATTTTAAACGTGTCAGCACAAATCAAAGCCTACGCATAGCTTCAATAAAACAGTCTAAAATTTTCATATATATTAAACCAAGACCGTTTGCGTATTATTTAATTTGGCAATTTTGAATAAAGTCATAAAAATGTTAATCTTGATAACGAAACAAGCAAATTTTACAAAATGAACGAAACTTTACGCCCAACATTTCTAACCATCTTATGTGTGCTCACATTTATAGGAAGTGGCTGGGGAATACTCAATGCGGTATCCTCTTATAAAAATGCTGAAGTGGCTGTAGGAATGGGTACTGAGGTACTTGAAGAGGTCATGGATAATATAGATGACAAAGTGGATTCAGAAAAAGAAGCCAACATGATTCAAAGCCTAATGGGCTCAGTAACGGCAGGACTTACCGTAGAAAATGTTAGAAATATAGGTATCGCAAATGGCATTGCTGCATTATTAACCCTTTTAGGAGCTGTATTGATGTGGGGCCTAGACAAAAAAGGTTTTTGGTTGTATCTTATTGGAACGGCAGTAGCGGTAATAGCCCCAATGATGATTTATGACGGCATATTAGGAGCAATAGCTGGAGGCGGTGCCGCATTTTTCGGAATTCTTTTTTGTGTATTGTACGGCGTTAATTTAAAATATTTAAACTAAATCATTTAATATGAGCAACTTAGACATCATTAGTAAATCAAGAGACCTTCTAGCAGGCAAATGGCTGCCTGCCATCGGGGTGGTACTTATCTTCTCTTTAATCTCCAGCCTTCCAAATCGGCTAAACGAAGACCTTTCATTCCTGGGATTAATATTAGGAGGGCCGTTGAACTTAGGTTTGGCTATATTTTTTCAAAATACCGTTCGTGGTCAAAATTCTGGCATCGAAAACCTTTTTGATGGCTTCAGAAATTACATTCAATCTACCATTGCCTTTATCTTAATCCTTGTGGTGGTTTGTTTGGGTTTAGTGCTTTTAATCATACCTGGTATTATGTTGGCCATGGGACTTTCTCAAACATTCTTCATCATGGCAGATGACGATAAAATTTCCGGTATAGATGCCATGAAAAAGAGCTGGGAAATGATGGGTGGTTTCAAAATGAAATACTTCTTACTCAGTTTAATACATATAGGGATGGCGATTCTAGGTATGTTAGCTTTATTGGTTGGTTTATTTTATGCCCTTCCTATCATTTATAATTCTATGGCTTTGTTTTACGAAAAATTAAAGGCCAATGAATTATAATTAACGCACAAAATCATAACAGAAGCCTCCTCAGTATTTAGGAGGTTTTTTTTATGGTTCTACTAAGCCTAATTTTACGCCATGCCTAGACCCAAAGTCAGCGTACTCATAGCCATAAGAAATGAAGAGAAGAACCTTCCTGGTCTTCTAGATTCTATTTCTAAGTTAAATTATCCAAAAGATTCTTTAGAAATACTCTTCGGCAACGACGCCTCCACGGACAAATCTAAATTTATTTTGGAAGAATGGGTAAAGGATAATGCTTATTCCCGGCTCCTAAACTATTCAGAAAAACAGCCCGATGAACCCCTAAAGGGAAAGGCTAGAATTTTAGAAAAACTCGCACATCAAGCCAGTGGAGATTTCTACTATTTCACAGATGCAGACATTACTTTGCCGGGAAACTGGATTCATGCCATGAACAAGTATTTCATAGAACACGTGGGCGTAGTAGTAGGTATCACAAGTATGAAAGCCAAACCCTTTTGGAGCGGTATACAAGGTTTGGAGTGGCTTATTACCCTATATCTTATGCATTTATTATCCCAATTAAAAATAATGTCCACAGGCATGGGAAATAACATGGCGGTCAGTAAAGAAGCCTACTGGGCTGTTGGTGGGTATGCTAAAATTGGCTTTTCAATAGTAGAAGACTATGCCCTTTATAAAGCCATCATTGACAAAAAATATGCCTTCAAACATACCTTCGAAGCCGACGTCTTGGCATACACTTTACCTCCTGAAAAGTTCCTAGAACAAAGAAAACGATGGATTAAAGGTGGTTTTGAGAGCAAAAGTAAACTTCTATTTATAGCTTTTCTTCAAATTCTTCTGTTACCCCTACTTCTATATCTAGCATTTTTCAAGGTTCAAATTGCTCTTTGGCTTGTTCTAAATATTTGGGTGTCTTATTTCATTCTGATAACTTACCTTGAAAGAAAGCTCAAACTAAAAGGTTATTTAAAGTATCTCATTCCCTTCTCATTATATGTTCCTTTTTCTGCCATTCTGCAGTTCCTTGCTTTTATTTGGCCAAGTAAAGTGGTTTGGAAAGATAGAAATTATTAGGATTTGATTCTAAGGCCAACTTTAATGCTATAGTATAACTAAATTTGCACTCACAAATTAAAAACCTTCCTAAAGAAACATGATCTTAGACTACTTACCAGACATCAATAATTTTGGAGAAAATTTGGTCCGCCTGTATGATTTTGATTCTTCTGAAGCCACCGAATTTGCCAAAGCTCTTAAGAAAACCATTATTGATGATTTCAAAGTACTGGATTTGGCTACACTCCCATTTATTACTCGAAAAAAAATCAATCTTATTATGAGGCTTTCATATGAAGATGAGGGTGTTAGAACCAATAATAACGAAACTTTTTATTGCGATATGACGCTAGAAGGCTTCGTGGAAATGCTAAGGTTAATTCATCCGTTTTGTCTGAAAGAAACACGCTCTCATCAATACCTATACGACATAGACTCTCCAACAGACCTGCTTTTTTCACCAATGGGCACTTGGGAAATGGAAATCTGATCACAGAAGTAGGCTCAAAAAAGCTATAAGTTCAACCAGTTTTTAACCAACCTGTGATACTCATTCTGTTTTTTTGATTTATCAATACCTCATGCTCTATTTCATCACTTTTGAAGAAAACACAACGCCCTTCTAAAGGACTTATATTTTGTGGTAAACCTGTATGATAAACACATAGTTCTCCTCCATCTCCTTCCTGCCAGTCTTCGTTGAGATACATGATCATAGAAAAAGCTCTAGCATTATTGCCTCTAAACTGATCTAAATGTTTCTGGTAAAAACTACCTTTTTCATATAGGGCGTAGTGAAACTCATAACCTGTAATACCCGCATAACAGGTTTCATTAAGATATTGAATAAATTCCTCAATGAAGTCTAGAAAACCATTTTCAGCTATATCATTATGGCTTCTGTCAAGCCAATAAATCATATCGCTTCGGATTCCTGTATTCAATTGGAGATTTTGAAGGTTTCCAATGCCAGCTACCTTCATAAGCTTTTCAGCATACAACGCTAACAAATTATTCTTGAGGCTGTCAGACATGGACTTGTTCAAGAAATTTTCAAAAAGGCCCACTTTATTAACCATAAAGCTATCTATGAGGCCCTCAAAGGATGTTTTCAAATAATAAATTAGTGAACCCTACTCGGCATATAACCGAAAGTGGTACAAGGTAAAACTTTTTAATTCAGTTATATTTAGTAGCTAAACCATTTTTTTTCTGGAAATTGGTTTTGAAAAAAAACAACCCTCAAAAAATCATATAAATGAAGACTAAAAAAAGCTTATTTTTCTTTCTCTCCTTATCAATCCTTCTGTTTGGATGCCAAAAAGAAGCCCCCAATAAACATCAGGCGGATGTTATTATTTATGGTGGTACTTCAGCCGCCATCACCGCAGCCGTTCAGGTAACTAAAATGGGTAAAACGGTGATTGTTGTTTCCCCAGACAAACACCTCGGCGGATTGACTTCCTCTGGCCTTGGCTTTACAGATACCGGTAATAAAAGCATCATAGGAGGACTTGCCAGAGATTTTTACCAACGTATTTACACTTATTATGCGTCTCCTGAAACATGGAAACACCAGAAAAAAGAAGAATATGGTAATGTAGGACAGGGCACGCCAGCCATGGATGGAGCTAATAAAACCATGTGGATTTTCGAACCCAGTATTGCCGAAAAGGTATTTGAAGACTATGTGAAAGAATACAAGATTGAAGTTCATAGAAACGAATTTCTGGATAGAGAAAATGGTGTTAGCATGGAAGATGGTAAGATAAAATCTATCACGACATTAAACGGTCAAACCTACGAGGGCAAAATATTTATGGATGTCACTTATGAAGGCGATCTAATGGCCGCCGCAGGAGTAAGTTACCACGTGGGAAGAGAAGCTAATAATGTTTATAACGAAACATGGAACGGTATTCAAGTAGGCGTCTTACATCACGGACATCATTTTGGCGACCGAAAAATAAGCCCTTATGTAGTAGCCAATGACCCTAAAAGTGGTGTGCTACCCCGAATATCTACCGAAACACCTGGAATTAAAGGAGAAGGTGACCATAAAATTCAGGCATATTGTTTCAGGATGTGTTTAACAAAAAAAGAGGATAACAAAGTGGCATTTCAAAAACCTGCCGAATATGACGCGAACCAATACGAACTACTTTTGCGTGTATTTAACTCTGGCTGGAGAGAAACTTTCAACAAATATGACCCTATTCCAAATCATAAAACCGATGTCAATAACCATGGGCCGTTCAGTACTGACAATATCGGTATGAACTACGACTACCCAGAAGCTTCTTACGAAAGAAGAGCTGAAATCATTAAAGAGCATGAAAATTATCAAAAAGGTCTGCTATATTTTATTGCCAATGACCCTAGGGTACCAGCAGATGTTCAAAATGAAATGAAACAATGGGGATATGCCAAAGATGAATTTACGGATAACCAAAATTTCCCACATCAAATTTATGTGAGAGAAGCACGAAGGATGCTCGGTGATTTTGTGATGACCGAAAACGAAATACAAGGGCTTAAACCAGTTGCTAGACCTATAGGAATGGGCTCTTATACGATGGATTCTCATAACATTCAGAGATATATCACCGAAGACGGTTATGTTCAAAACGAGGGTGATATTGGGGTTCATCCTCATCAGCCTTACAGCATAGACTTAGGTAGTATTTTACCTAAACCACAGGAATGTTCCAACCTTCTAGTACCGGTGGCTGTTTCTAGTTCTCATATTGCCTTTGGCTCTATTAGGATGGAACCTGTATTTATGATTTTGGGACAAAGTGCCGGAGTACTAGCATCTATGGCTATTGATAAAGAAAAGAACCTTGCTGAAATTCCATATGCTGACATGAAAGCGGTTTTAGAGCAGGAAGGTCAAATCTTGGTTAACAAAGAATAAGGGTTTCTAGTAACACAAATAAACCCTCCTATTTGGGAATTCAGCCTAAAGTAAGAGGGTTTATATATTAAATTTTCAGCTTAAACTTCTCTGTGATCACCATTAGTGGTGTTTGATAAAAATAATTATAGTATTATTGTTAATTATCCATTTGAAGCATAAACAAGCTTCCCTATTAATAATTCTTTTTGTCTGATTCATCTGCTTACCAATTCCTAAAAAGGAAAAAAACATTTATAGCCTACTTTTTCGTGGCAACATGTGGTGTTGTGGTTCAATATGTGGTAGGAACCATTTTATGTATCAGATATCTTGGTTTACCATTTAATACTGGTGTTTCTTGGGGTTATTTGGCAGCTATTCCTGTAGGATTTTTCCTTTCCAAAAACATGGCTTTTGGAGCTAAAAAGTCAGGAAATACCAAAAGTGAAATCTTAAAGTATTTGGTGACATTAGTTTTCTCCTATGCCATTACCGTAAAAGGTGCCGAATTTACACTCTGGATTTTAACCCAAACACTGGGTGATATAACTGCCCACATACCTTTTACTACGACAGAATTTAGCCCTATAGGTACTTTTAGCCACTTTGCTGGCATGGGTTTTAGCTTTATCTTTAACTACCTAGCACACAAAAGATTTACTTTTGCTTAGGTAACAATGCTTTTAAGGATTTTCGGAGCTTACCTAAATGGTTATTTCATAAGCTTTCAAATCATTTACTAAAGCGTTTAAAATCTGACGTTTACCATAAACTAACCTTAAAATGAGAAAGATAGTATACTATGTAGCTATGTCTTTAGATGGATATATTTCAGGAACAAACGATGATATAAGCCAATTTAAAACGGAAGGTAATGGTGTGAAGCAATATTTAAAAGACCTGGAAGAGTTTGACACGGTGATTATGGGTAGAAAAACCTATGAATTTGGTTATAATTATGGCCTTCAACCTGGCCAAAAAGCTTATCCACATTTGAGGCATATTATTTTTTCAAATACATTGAAACTTGAGAACCCGGAAGACGGTGTTGAAATATGCGAACTTCATCCTCAAACCATTATTAGACTCAAAGAAGAGCAAGGTTCGCCTATATATTTATGTGGAGGAGGAAGATTTGCCCAATGGCTTTTGGAAAATGAGATGATTGATCAAGTAAAGGTCAAACTAAACCCATTTCTTACTGGGACTGGTGTAAGGCTTTTTGGAGATTCTAAAAAGCGAGTAGCCTTAAAACTACTAAAATCCAAAGTCTATGAGGAAGGATTACAAATAATGACCTACGAAGTGGAATACTAAGGCATAAAAAAAACTCCCACTATATGCAGGAGTCTTTCTGTGATTACACACAATATATATTAATATCTATTGTTGAAACCTCCACCACCACGGTTTCCACCGCCACGGCTGTCTCTGCTTTCTCTTGGTTCAGCTTTCTTCACTACGATTGTACGACCGTCCATTTCGGTGTCGTTCAATGCATTGATAGCATTTTGGGCTTCATCGTCGTTAGGCATTTCAACAAAACCGAATCCTTTAGAACGGCCAGTGAATTTGTCCATGATAATCTTAGCTGAATCTACAGCACCGAATTCAGCAAAAGAGCTTTCTAAATCAGCCTCTTGAGTATCGTAGTTTAATTTTGCTACAAAAATGTTCATAAAATAAAAATAAAAAGTAAATAAAATTTTTGCGACTTCGCATGATATATTCAGCTAACCGCAGTACAAATGTAGAACTATTATTCCTTTTTTTAGTTCCTTCTTGTAATAAGTATTTAGTAAATATTCAAGAAAATACTTTTGATTTTTATAAAATGACCTAAAACATCCCTTAGAACTACCTTAAAGCCCGTTTTTTACTATTCACTGATCTAAAACTTTTTCCAAAGAATTACATTAACTTAATATTGAATATTATTTTTTTTTGCAAAAAATGGATTATAACACCTTAAAATGACGCCACCTGATAAGGAATTCTCAAAACTCTGTTCGCCTTTTTCTATTTAACGCTCAGCAAAATAAAACCTGAGCCCTCTTCCATTTTTTCCATTTCCTCATCATTAAACTTTTGAATTCCAGTGAAGTAATATTTGTCAGGAATAAACTCGCTTGAAATATAAAATGATTGCTGTGCATAAAATGATAAACTAGGATTATAATGGTTGGTCATCAACACTTCCTTCTTTGACCCTCGTAAACTTAATCCCGTCTTTTTTACAAAACCTTGTTGTAAAGATCCATAGCTATTGATAAAAAGAGAAACACTGACATAAAAGACGCTTAGCGTCCAATAAATTGATTTTGTGTTTTGTATCATTAAAGCTATTGTCAATAGCAGCCCTTGCCAGAAAAAATATGTTTCGTTAAAGACAAAAGGAACCTCCCTTATTAAAGCTAGTATAAAAACGTTCTCGGTATCCAAACCAAACTGTATTAAACCAAATGGCAAGATTAAGAACAGGAACATGAATAAAAAAACTTGTATCTTAAAAGCTGGAGTGTTTGACTCTCCGTAATTTCGAGACATCAGAATTATAAGCGGAACATACCCATAACTTATATAATGTGGCAATTGAGTTTTAGAAACACTAAAAAGAAGAAATGTTAACACAAACCACAACACGAAAAACATGTTTTCCTTAATCTTAAATTCCTTAAAAAGGGAATTTGAGAAAAAATGGATAAAAGGTATAAAGGCTAAGAAAAGCACTGGAATATAATACCATACCTGTCCACCGTGACTTTCCATGGTAGCTGAGAATCTCCCCAAATTGTGCTTTAGGAAGAAATCTAATATCAAAAACTCGCCAGAAGCCTTGAAAGCTGGATAAAACCAGAATAAAGGCAAAGCCAAGCAAATGAAAATACCTACAGGATTTAAGAGCTTTAACAGCTCTTTGGGCTCCTTTCTTATCACATGAAAGGAAAGAATAACCAAAATTGGAATAACCCAAGCGACAGGACCTTTGGCAAGGAAGCCAAGTCCACAAAAAACGTAAAACCAAAGTATCTTTTTCTTTTCCTGAGTTTGTGTAAAATCATAGTAAGAAAGCATAGACGCAGCCAAAAAGTAATTTAAAACATTGTCTGTAACGGCTGCCTTACTGAGCACCTGAAATTGCACCATACTTATCATTATACCAACGGATAAACGTGCAGCCATCCTATTACTAGTCCGTTTAACGTAACCATAAACAACCCTTAGCATTAAAACAAAAAACAGAAAAGAAGGGAAACGCACTGCAAATTCATTAATCCCAAAAATATGAATGCTTAATGCCTCCATCCAGAAAAAAAGAGCGGGCTTATCGTATCGTTCCTCCCCATTGACTTGAATTTTGACATAGTCGCCGGTTTCAACCATTTTTCGAGCAGCTTCCGCAAAGAAGCCCTCATCTTCGTCAAAAAGGGGACTATGAAACATTCCCCAAAAGGCCACGAGCCCAAAAATCACTAAAAAGAAAAAAAAGGAGGTATTACGCTTATTTAACGACTTAATCATTTCTTAAAATTAACTTCAAAAACAGCTTATATGTGCTTAATAGCTTTGCAGAAATATTAGATCACATTTAGTTTTCTGCTGGCCATCATGAACACTCGCAAATCTCACTTAAATTTGTTGATAGGAACTGCACAGTTATGTAAAGTAATTATTAAAAGTGCTTTAGTCATTTTGATATGTATTCTTTCGTCTATCTACTATCAAACTGTTATTTTCAACTTTCAGGAACCTACCTCTTTTAGTGGTGAACACTATTATAACCCTTACCAAAACTGGCAAGAGAACGATACCTATAAAGCTAATTTCCATGCCCACTCGGTGGCATGGTCTGGCATAACGGATGGACATAATACATCCGAAGAAATTCTAAGTCATTACAAAGAAAATGGATACAAAATCGCAGGACTGTCTAATTACCACAACATGGATAAAACAGAGCTTAAGGGACTAATAAATCTTCCTATGTATGAGCATGGCTGCAATATCAGGAAGACTCACAAGCTCGCCATTGGAGCCAGTAAAGTAAACTATCTGGATTTTCCATTATGGCAAAATACTTCTCAAAAACAATTAGTTATAAACAATATAAAAAAGAACTTTGGCTTGGTGGCACTGGCACACCCCAATAACAGAAATGGACATACCTTAGAAGACATCAAATACCTTTCTGATTATGATTTCATTGAAGTTATGAGTCCATCTGCTAAAGCTCAGGAGCATTGGGATATAGCCTTAAAAAATGGAAAAGTAGTTTGGGCACTGGCCAATGACGACACGCACGATTTGGTACAACAAAAACCCGGACGATTTTATAATGTACTCTGTGGTCAAGCTAAAAACGCAAGGCTTGAAAAAGAAAAATTAAAGTCCGGAAATTTCTATGCTGTTAGCAGTCCAGAAGCAAACTCCAAATTAGGTCTATCTCACATTAAATTAAAAAAAAACATCATTTCCTTCGAATTCAAAGGAAATGTTAAACAAGTAAGAGCAATAGCCGATGGCAAAACCATAGCTATTTTAAACGTGGCTGAAGGAAAAATAATCCTACCAGAAAATGCTACCTACCTAAGGTTTGAAGTTAAAAGCGACCGTGACATTCTATTGACAAATCCCATCATAAAATCTAACGGAACTATGCCATTAAACACGCCTATGTATGAAGCAAATTTTCTCTTGACCATCGTCTTTAGATTAACATTACTTAGCCTCACAGCATTAGTACTATTCTTATTTTTAAATAGGAAACAGAAAAGGTTTATGAATATCAGCTCACGCCGATTAAGAAATACCATTGGTCATAAAATCAAGACTTCTGCTAATTTGATATTTTCTTAACGTACTGAATACAAATTATTTACATTCAATCCTGACCTTTGCCCGAATATTCACATTCTAATGAGTCATTCAACCCTTAAACACTGTTTAGATTCCTAAAAATAGATCGGTTCGAAAATAGGATTAGTAAAATTTCATTAAAAAACATATCCTGATTTGCTTATGGCTTTAACCCAGTTATGCTTTGAAGAATTGTAATGAATTTTATAAATCAGACATTTAAACAAGATGAGCAAACTGGTTTATCCTGAGCTAATGTAGAAGGATTCTGGTGATTGGGGTTGCCTGTGCTGAGATTGACGAACTAAACTGATTGTAAGTAACTTAGCTTCTGTTCCGATAGAATAGAGAGATTTTCTAATTTAATAAAGAGAGTTAAAGCTATCTATAACTTCAAAAACAAGAACCATTTAGACAAAAAAATCAAAGCCTTATGTTCTCAAAATTCAAAAAGATTTAAGAACTTGAGGCTTCTACATGAAAAGAAAAAAGAAGACACTAAATCGTATCGTATTTTATCCACCATTAGCCATTTTGGTGATAACCATATGCTTCGGAATTTATGCACCAGATAATTTTTTAGCATTCGTTTCTGGCTTAAACAAAAAGATCCTTGAACACTTCGGTGGCTTCTTTACATGGAGCAGTTTCTCCTTTCTCATTCTGATAGCTGGCGTATATTTTTCGCCTTTAGGAAGTAAAAGAATTGGTGGCAAAAATGCCAAACCTCTACTTAATAAATGGTCGTGGTTTGCCATATCCATCTGTACCACCACCGCTTCTGCAATTATGTTTTGGGCTTGTGCAGAACCGCTTTACCACCTAAACACACCGCCTAAAAGTTTAGGATTTGGCATTGCTTCCCCAGAAGCAGCCGAATTTGCGATGTCTACCCTATTTATGCATTGGAGTTTTACACCCTATGCTATTTATACCGTGGGGGCACTTGTTTTCAGTTATGCCTACTACAATCTCCAACAGCCTTTCAGCGTAAGCAGCATGCTTTATCCTATTTTAAAAGACAAAGCACATGGTAAACTGGGGAATCTGGCAGACGTCATTTGTCTTTATGCTCTCATTCTGGGCATGTCGGCCTCCTTAGGAGCTGGCCTTCTGGCCATTACAGGTGGTTTACAGAGTAACCTCGGCATTGAAAAAACACCACTTATTACAGGCATGGTATGTGTAATTATTGTTGCCACATTTATAATATCTTCAGCCACGGGCCTACAAAAAGGGATTCAATTTTTCTCCAATATAAACGTAGTTCTCTTTATAATTTTAGCCACCACTGTTTTTGTCTTAGGGCCTACCTATAATATCATAAGCTCTGCATTAGTAGGTGCTAAGGATTATATCATTCATTTTTTACCCAGAAGTTTGGATATCAATTCGGGCATTGATAGCGACTGGTACCATAACTGGACGGTGTATTATTTGGCCAACTGGTTTGCTTGGGCACCCATAACATCCCTTTTTCTGGGTAGATTAGGAGTTGGATATACCATAAAGCAATTCATCCTATTTAATCTAATTTCTCCTTCCCTTTTTACCATAGTCTGGATGAGCGTTTTTGGTGGAACCACCATCCATTTTGATATGATTTCTGGCGGTGCTCTTTACCAAAACATGCAAGAGTTCGGCGAAGGCATAGCCATGTACACCATGTTTGATAATTTGCCATTGGGAAGCTTTATGAGCTTTATGGCTTTAGCCATGCTTTTTATAGCTTTCATTACCGCCGCAGACTCTAATGTTTCTGCCATGAGTGCCTTAAGTTCTAAAGGTATTAGCCCTAGAAATCCAGAATCCGCCATTTGGATAAAAGTGGTTTGGGGCGTAATTATAGGAGCTACTTCCTTTATTATGCTCAGTTCTGCAGGTATAGATGGTATTCGTATACTCTCTGTTCTTGGTGGTTTCCCCTCTATGTTTTTGGTTATTTTGGCAGCTTTGGGGCTTTTAAGGTTGGTGTTTACAAGCAATAACAAATAATGTTGTTCGATTTTCATTTGGAGCAGCAGCAATAAAAGAATCTTTATTAACTTCGGATTCTATTTCTAAATAAAACGCCCATGAAAACCCAAGTCCTAATTTCTTGTTTAGCTACCTTAGCTCTAAGTGCCTGTAAAAAGACAGAAACTTATACCATGAGTGAAGAAAACTTAACCAAGGATATTATCACTTTATCATCAGACGACTTTCAGGGTAGAATGCCTTTCACAGAAGGTGAAACTAAAACAGTCGCATTTTTAGAAGAACAGTTTAAGATGATTGGCACGGAATCAGGAAATGGTGATAGTTATTTTCAAGAAGTACCACTGGTCAATATTACTTGCCAAGCAGACCCTACCATGCAAATCAAATCTGGCAAGGGTAACTTTAACCTAACAGGATTTGACGACTACATTCTTTATTCAGAAAAACCAGAAGACCATCAAGCATTAAAGGAATCCGAAATTGTATTTGCAGGATATGGCATTGTGGCTCCAGAATATAATTGGAACGACTATAAAGACATTGATGTAAAAGGAAAAGTAGTTTTGGTGATGGTCAACGACCCTGGATACGGCACTCAAGACGAAAGCCTTTTCAAAGGGAATACCATGACTTATTATGGCAGATGGACTTACAAATACGAAGAAGCAGCACGTCAAGGGGCTAAAGCCTGTCTAGTAATTCATAATACCGCCGCGGCGTCTTATCCGTTTAGCGTGGTGCAAAACAACTGGAACAGTCCGGCATTAAGGTTAGATAAAAAGGACGAGGCTTTGTCTGACATGGTAGGCTGGATTTCTGGGCCTGCTACTTTGAAAATATTAGCTGCTGCTGGATTAGACAGCACTGTTTTTCAAGAAGCAAATAAATCAGCCTTTAAATCAAAAGCTTTGGGTATTACCGCAAATACAAGCCTCACAGCCAAATACGAGTATAACACTTCCAAAAATGTCATAGCAAAAATTACGGGTTCTAAATACCCTGAAGAATACATTATCTATACCGCTCACTGGGATCATTTAGGTATAGGAACTCCAGACGAAACTGGCGATAGTATATATAATGGTGCCTTAGACAACGCTACTGGTACTGCTGGTCTATTAGAGTTAGCCAGAGCTTTCAAAAATGGGCCTGCTCCTGAAAGAACAATTGTATTTTTAGCCGTAACAGCAGAAGAACAAGGACTTCTGGGCTCCGCCTTTTATGCGGCCAACCCTATCTATGAACCGAAAAAGACACTTGCCAATATAAATATGGATGTCCTTAACTACTATGGTAAAACCAAAGACATCATAGTGGTGGGACAAGGTCAAAACGATCTCGAAGAGTATTTAGAAATTGCTCTGAAAAAACAAAATAGAGAGATAGCTTTTGAAAAGCATCCTGAAGGTGGCTTCTATTATCGCTCAGACCATTTTAATTTTGCCAAAATAGGAATACCAGCCTTATATCTGGAAAATGGTGAAGAGGTTTTGGGCAAACCTGAAGGTTATGGTGCTCAGAAAAACGACGAATACAGAAACAACCTTTACCACAGACCAGCCGATGAATACAATGCGGATACCTGGGTATTGGATGGGGCAGCTCAAGACCTAGAACTGTTATACCAAGTAGGTTTACAAATTTCCAGTACAAACAAATGGCCACAATGGAAAGAAGGATCTGAATTTAAGGCAATAAGAGATTTAAAAGAAAAATAGAAAATGAACGGTCAGGAAAGAAGCAATATCTCTGTAGGAGCAGAAGTAGAAATTGTACAAAAGCATCATCAAAGATCTGGAGAGCTCACACATGGTTTTGTTAAAAGAATATTGACTAAAGTAGAAAAACATACACATGGCATAAAAGTGATGTTAGAAACAGGTGAAGTGGGCAGAGTAAAGACCGTCATAGAAAACTAAGCATGGTGTCCAATTTCTTAACCACCATGAAAACTCATTAAATTTCAAAGCCTATTAGAGTTAGTTTTAGCCATAAAACTACGTTGTGCCAGTATTGGGGATTTCCAGCAGTAATTATTCAAAATAAAGAAAATATGGATGCTCTTTTACGACAATTATTCTGTAACAGTCTCCAAATTCGACTTCTCAAAAAAACCGTATTATATATGCAATTCTTCATTTCAGACGTAGCAAATGGCAGTTTGACAACAAAAAAATAAACACAACCCTTTACAATATACGTTTGAAGGAAATCTAAAAACCGAACCTTTGATTTAATTTCATTCAATAAAGAGCACCCCCTAGATACCCACTCTTGGCATATAATTTGAGGTAAAATATATAGTTTACTATTAAAAATTTAACGTTCAAATTATCATGAAAAAGACATTACTGTCCTTATCGACACTACTGCTTTCGGGCATGTTGAGCTTCTCGGCATTGGCTCAGGATTCGCACGAAGCAGGTCACGATATTTCTTTTGCCATTCCAGAAGTAGCACTTCTAGATTTGGAAACCGATGAAGTTTTAGACTTCACTTTTGGCCCTGAAATCCCTGAAGAGGCTGGTATGCCGGTTGATTTTACCAATGGCACAAACGCTGACATATGGTTAAACTATACTTCTTTAGTAGCCTCGGGTATTAAGCTTATTGGAGAAATTGAAACTCCTACCCTAAAGTCTAGAAAAGTTAAGGTTTCAGCCTCTGCAAACTTAACATTACTTCCGGTAGATATTGAGGTTATTGCTGCCGCTGCCGCTTCAGGTGGAGGAGGAACTTTGGGTACACCAACTGGTAAAGTAACGCTTTCTCTTATTCCTCAAGATCTTATTACGGGAATCGGTAGCTGTTATACAGGGGATGGTGTAGGAAAAGGGCATCAGCTTACTTATACCTATAAGGAAAAAGGCACACCTACCTTTGGAACTTATACCCAAGGTACTCAAACGGTTACGGTTACTTATACCCTAACTGACGACATCATTTTATAATAAAAATGTCTTTGGCTTTGTCCAACAATAGTTAGGGCAAAGCCATTTTAAATTTCGTGCAAAATGAAAAATATCCATCTTTTCCTTCTTCTCCTTCTTTCTTCCTTTTACTCTAGTGCAGCCATAATTGTTAAAAATGGTTTAACGCATGTTCATGAGCTGGATGGAAGCCGCAAGCAGCGAGGTAAAATTTTAGTAGCTAATACCGGTTTAAAAACCCAAAGAGTCATTCTTTACCTTAACGATCTTTCTATTAA